>CAZBKC010000056.1:0-12800 GCA_964492345.1 uncultured Steroidobacter sp.
GGCACTCCAGACCAGCAGCGACGCCGCGATGATGTTCACGCGATTGCTCTTGTCAGCCAGTCGCGCGATTGGAATGCCGACGGTGGTGTAGAAGGCCGCGAACGCAAGACCGCTGAGCAGGCCGAGCTGGGTGTCGGTAAGAGCGAAGTCCTTCTTGATCAGCTCCATCAACGTTGCCAGGATCTGCCGATCGACGAAGTTGAAGACGTAGACGACGAACAGGAACCAGACGACGTACTGGCGGTAGGCTTCGGAGCACTGAAACTCTGGCACGTCGGCGGCTGCGCGTGCATTCGTGATCTGATTTACTTCTGCCGACATTCGCCGCCCCCGGTCGTTGATGATGCATCGCCGCGCTCGAACCGTGACCGGGACGCGCGGCGGCGGGGCATTGTGGCATCCGAGGTCATGATTGCAATTGCGGTCCAGAAATCCTTGCAGTCGGGTGATCGACGCGCACGCTTCGCGAAAACACGCTGAAATGCACACCGCGATGGCGATGCGAAAGAGAGTGTCGGTCAATGGTTGACAATTCTTTACTGTGCTCGGCTCGTTGCTAGAATGCCCGCATGAACGCGAATGCATCGAACCTGAATTCCGGTACGCAGGCTCTTGCCGACCTCATGAATCCCATCGGTCGCGCAGCAGTTGCCGCCGCGTGCGACCTTGCGGGTGCGACCACGCAGCGCAGAAACCAGGCGTTGCTTGCCGCGGCGGCTGCGATTCGCGCGAATCGTGCGGCGATTCTCCAGATCAATCAGCATGACGTGCAGAGCGCGCGCGAGCGCAATCTTTCGCCTGCGCTTCTCGACCGCCTCCTGCTCGATGACAAGCGCATCGAAGCCATGGCGGCCGGTGTCGAAGCGATTGCGGCCCTGCCCGATCCCCTCGGCGTCGTGACTGCCGACTGGACGCGGCCCAACGGCATGCGCATCCAGCGCGTACGTGTGCCGCTCGGTGTGATCGGCATCATTTACGAAAGTCGTCCCAATGTGACCGCCGATGCGGGGGCGCTGTGCCTCAAGTCGGGTAATGCGGTGATTCTGCGCGGGGGTTCCGAAAGCATCGGCTCCAATCGTGCCATCCACGAGTGCCTGGTGGCGGGCCTGCGTGCTGCGTCGTTGCCGGAAGCGGCGGTTCAGCTCGTGCCTACCATCGATCGCGCGGCAGTGGGGTACATGCTGAGTTCGATGACGGACTTCATCGACGTGATCGTGCCTCGTGGCGGCAAGAGCCTGGTGCAGCGCGTGCAGCAGGAGGCGCGGGTTCCGGTGATCGGTCACCTGGAGGGCGTGTGTCACGTCTATGTCGATCGCGATGCCGATGCCGATATGGCACGCAGCATCGTTCTCAATGCGAAGCTGCGGCGTACGGGCGTGTGCGGAGCGGCGGAAACGCTGCTGGTCGATCGCGCCGCCGCAGGTACATTGCTGGTGCCGCTCGTGACGGCGCTGCTCGATGCGGGCTGCGAGGTGCGTGGCGATGATGCGGTGAAGGCCGTCGATCGCCGCGTCGTGGCGGCGGGTGAAGACGACTGGTACGCCGAGTATCTCGACAGCATCATCGCCGCGCGTCTGGTGGACGGTGTCGAAGGTGCGATCGCCCACATCGCGAAGTACGGATCGGCGCATACCGAATCGATCGTGACTGCCAATGCCGCAACGGCCGAGAGATTTCTCTCGACGGTCGACAGTGCCATCGTGCTCCACAACGCATCCACGCAGTTCGCCGATGGCGGCGAGTTCGGGATGGGCGCCGAGATCGGTATCTCCACCGACAAGTTCCACGCCCGTGGCCCGGTCGGCGTGGAGCAGTTGACCAGCTACAAGTACGTCGTGCGCGGCAGCGGCCAGATACGGCCGTAGGTGCCGAGGGGCAGGGAGGGGGTAGCGGCAGCATGAGAAGAGCCGGATCGCTTCGCTCGCCCCCACCCCAACCCTCCTCCGCCGCGCGGAGGAGGGGGCTGAAAAGCAGCTACGCACAGCAGCTATCGGCTTGATGCAGTGCCATTGGGCTTCAGCCTGACAGCTCCCGGCCGGCTTCCCGGCGCTGTGTCACAACTTCAGTGCGGCGGCCGCCGATATACTCGTCCCGTTTTTATTGGCCGATGCCCGATGCCCATGATCTACCTCACCAGAATCATTGCGCTGCTGTTCCTCGGCGTTGCGATGGCGGCCGCGCAGACAGCGCCGACGCTCTCCCAGTTGACCTCGGCGATCGACGAGGCGCGCCAGCAACAGGTCGATGCGCTCGCGCCGGTCAGCTTCCGGGCTGCTGTCGAGTCCCGCGACGCTGCGGCGCGCGATGCCGAGCGAGGTCGAAATCCGGACCGCATCAGTGGGACGCTGACCGAAGGGTTTGCGTCGCTCCAGCGGGCGAATGCGGCGGCGGCAGCGGCGCGCGACACATTGCGGTCCGCCGTGACGACGCGCACCGAGGCACTCAGCGCCAACGCACCGACGCTGGCGGCGCAGGCGTGGGCGAAGGCGGATGGGCGGTTTCGCGAGGCCACCACCGCGCTCGAGCGCAAGGATCTGAAGGCAGCGCAGCGTTCCGCCGCCGAGGCGGAAGTCCTGTTGCGGGATGTCGAGCTGACCGCGATCCGCAACGGGGTGGTGAATGAAGCGCGCGGTCTGATCGCTCAGGCCGACGCTGCGAAAGTCGAGAAGTTCGCGCCGCGCACCATCGCGGCGGCGAAACTCCATCTGTCGCAGGCCGAGCAGGAGATCAATCGCAATCGCTACGATCCGGCAGTGGCTGTGGGGCTTGCCGCTCAGGCCAGTTACGAGGCCCGTCATTCCATGTATCTGGCGAAGGTCATCGAGGCGACGCTCGAGAAGAAGGGCGAGCAGGCCGGTCTCGAAGAGCTGATCCTGTCCTGGGAAGCGCCGTTGCGGGAGATCGCCACCGCGGTGGATGTGCCCGCGCGTTTCGACAGGGGGGTGCAGCCGGTCATGCAGGAAGTCCGCAAGCAGACCCAGGAACAGCAGCGGGAAAACCAGCGGCTGAATCGCGAGCTGCAGGACCGCAATGAACAGATTGCAGCCCTGGACACAGAGCTGAAGAAACTGGAGACGCGGCTGGGTGGGGTCTCGCAGGAACGCATTGCCCTGCAGCGTCGCGTCGATGCACAGGAACAGATCCGCGGCAGCGTTGCGCGGATCGAGGGTTCGTTCACCGCCGACGAAGCGCGCGTCTACCGGCAGGGCGACGACGTGGTGATTTCACTGATGGGAATCCGCTTCGCATCCGGCCGCAGCAGCATCGATGCGGCAAACGTCTCGCTGATGAACAAGGTTCGCGATGCCCTTGCGCTGTTTCCCGACACATCGGTGGTGGTCGAAGGCCACACCGATGCCAACGGCACCGACTCGGCGAACCTCATCCTCTCGCAGGATCGTGCCGATGCCGTGCGGACCTACCTCGTCAGCACCTTCGGCATCGATGCCGAGAAAATCAGCTCGATCGGCTACGGCGAAACCCGTCCCGTTGCCACCAACGAAACGGCGGACGGCCGCGCACGCAACCGCCGCATCGATCTGATCATTCACGTGGAGTGAAGAAGGGAGGGGAGGTACACAAAGGAGCACAAAGGAGCACAAAGGAGCACAAATAGGAGGATTGAGGTGCAATCACCCTTCTTACCTTGTGCTCTTTTGTGCTCCTTTGTGTACTGCTTTCCTCTTGCTTCCGCATTACCTCACCAGCGCCGCCAGGCCGCCACTGAGCGAGTAGGCGTGCGGGAAGCCGTGTGTACGCAGGTGTTCGGCCGCGGCTTTGCTGCGGGCGCCGCGGGCGCAGATCAGCAGGTATTTCTGTTCGGGGTCGAGGGCGCTGGCGTCGGCCAGCAGTACGGCCAACGGAATGTGTCGTGATGTGACGGCGATCGGTGCTTCGCGTACTTCGCGCAGTTCGCGAACGTCGATGAGCGCATAGCCGGTCGCTGCCGCGAGGCTCGATAGCGTTAGTTCCAGGTCTTCCGCAGCGGATTCGATTTCCCGCGTGGAGTCATGTCGGCAGGCGGCTCGATGCGCTGTGCGCAGCTTGCGTTGTTCCAGGGTCAGCAGGTCCATCAGGACCATTTCGTTTCTCAGCTGACCCGGCAGATCGAGCAGCAGTTTCAGCGCTTCCAGCGCCTGCAGCGTGCCGAGCACGCCGGGCACGGGCCCAAGTACACCCGCCTCGGCGCAGTTGCCGACGAGGCCATCACGCGTGGCTTCGGGCCACAGGCAGCGCAGGCAGGCACTGTCGGGTTCGGCGCGATACACCTGCAGCTGGCCTTCGTACTGATACACGCTCGCGAAGATCGCGGGCTTGCCTGCTTTCACTGCCGCGTCGTTGACGAGGAACTTCGTCGCGAAGTTGTCGCTGCATTCGACGACGAGGTCGTACTGCGACAGCAACTGCAATGCGTTGTGCACATCGATGTGCGCATGCGTATGGACATGCACATCTGGATTCAGCGCCTGCAGTCGCCCCGCAGCAAGCTGTGCCTTCGGCTGGCCGACATCGTCCAGTGAGTACATCGGCTGACGATGCAGGTTGCTGGCATCGAGCGTATCCGACTCCGCGATGCCGATCGTGCCGACGCCGGCGCCGGCGAGATAGTTCAGTACAGGTACGCCGAGGCCGCCCGCGCCGATGATGAGTACGCGTGCGGCGCGCAGTTTGCGCTGGCCCGCCTCGCCGACTTCGCGCAGGGTGATCTGGCGGGAGTAGTCGGAGCGGCGACTGGCTGCTGGCTGCTGGCTGCTGGCCAGAGATGAAGATGCGGAGGCATGATGGTCATGGGTGCAGGCTTCGCTCTGGCCAGTCGCCAGTCGCCAGTCGCCAGTCGCCCCATGCTCATGCTCCGCGCACCGCTCGCAGTTCACCCAGCCCGAATCCCCATTGACGTAGTGTTCCTTCTTCCAGATCGGGACACGATGCTTCACTTCATCGATGATGAAGCGGCACGCGGCAAAGGCTTCGGCGCGATGACGGGAGCTGACGCCGACCCAGACGGCCAGGTCGCCGATGGCCAGCGATCCGACGCGATGCACGCAGGCAGCCCTGATGACGTCGAAGCGGCGAACCGCCTCCTCGACGATGCGTTCGCCCTCCTTGTTCGCCAGCGCTTCGAAGGCTTCGTATTCGAGTCGCGTGACCGCGAAGCCTTCGTTGTGATTGCGCACCCAGCCTTCGAACGCCGCGTAACCGCCGGCGGCGGGATCCGACAGCTCGCGCCGATACGAGTCGACGTCGAGCGCGCTGCTGCTGAAGCTGAAAGGTTTCATCCGCCGGCCACCGGAGGGATGAAGACGACGGTGTCGCCATCGCGCAGCGGCGCATTCCAGTCGGCGAAGTCCGAGTTGATCGCGACCTTCAGCTGCTCTGGAGCGAGCTTGAACGGATGACGCGCCTGCAGTTCGCTGTAGAGCTGCGCGGGTGTCGCAGCGGCAGTCTGCAATGATTCCTCACTGCGGCCAGCCTGTTCGCGGAACAGGGCGAAGTACTGGATGCGCAGCGAGAGCGCTGCGCGGCCGCTGGCGGCTGGCGACTGGCTGCTGGCCAGAGAAGGCGACTGAGAGTTCTGGTCAGTGGCCGACAATTCCCGACTGGCCGCCTCGTACTCGCCGACGGTGTTCACGTTGTCCAGCGCGTGCACATCCGGCAGATCGAGCAGCAGTGTGTTCGCATTGATCAGAAACTTCCTCGGACACTGCTTGCCTGCATCGATATGGGCCTGCACCAGCTCGCGCGCGGCGGGTTCCCAGATCGCGCACAGCGGTTCGGGCAGTCCGTCGTGACTGCTGCGATACGCGGTCGCGAGGCGCGCCGGGTCGCGATGTGCGATCAGATGATCGAGCGTCGCGCGGGTCAGGAACGGCAGATCGCAGGCGACGATGAGCCACGCTGCCTTGGGGTGCTGCGCCAGTGCCGCGGAGATGCCGGCGATCGGTCCGATGCCCGGCTGCCGATCGACGATCTGCGGGAACGCGGCGCGTGTGGCTTCATCGCGCTGATCCGGGCGTACGGAAACGAAGGTGGCCGCGCAGACCTGCGAAACGAGATCGTAGGCCCACGCCAGTTGCGACTGGCCGTGATAGGTGAGCGCTGCCTTGTCCCGCTGCATGCGGGTGCTGGCGCCGCCAGCGAGGATCAGGCCGAACAGGGCAGGCACAGTGCTCATCCGATGTCACTTTTACCGCCGCGCTTCTCGACGAGCTTCGTCTGCACGATGGCGATGTCGTGCGACAGCGCCTTGCACATGTCGTAGACGGTCAGTGCCGCAATGCTGGCACCGGTCAAGGCTTCCATTTCGACGCCGGTCTTGTGATGGACCGACACGGTGCAGCGGATCAGCGCATCGTCGCCATCCATGTCGATCTGCACCTTGCAGTTCTCGATGCCGAGCGGATGACAGAACGGGATCAGTTCGTGCGTGCGCTTCGCAGCCATCACGCCGGCAATGATCGCAGTCTGGAACACCGGACCCTTGACCGTGCTGAATCCCTGTGTCCGCAATGCATGGGCAACCTCTGCGGGGAATCGCACTCGCGTTTCCGCCATTGCCGTCCGTTTCGTGACGGCCTTGTCGCCGACATCGACCATGGTCGGGCGGTTGGAGGAGTCGATGTGGGAGAAGGGCATACTGGGTGACTGGTCTGCTGGTCGCTGGCCAGAGGGAGAATATCGCGAACCGTCCACGCGGGCACGTGGGCTACCGTTTCTGGCCAGCAGACCCGTCGGCCAGCAGACCAGTCGGCCCATCGGCGGCATCAGCCGCCGATGTAATACATCTCGATCTTCCGCAACGCATGCTCCTGGCTGCTCAGTGTGGCCCGCTGTTCGCTGTAGCGGTCGCCGCGCTGTTGCCAGGTATTGACGATGAGGGTGCGCAGTTCGTCGTCGCTGGCGCCTGAGCGCAAGGGTGCTCGAAGATCCGTGCCGTGCGTCGCGAACAGGCAGGTGTAGAACACGCCCTCCGAAGACAGGCGTGCGCGTGTGCAGGCCCCGCAGAAGGGATTGGTCACGGAGGAAATGAAGCCGATTTCGCCGGCGCCGTCATCGAATGCGTAGCGTTCCGCCACTTCGCCGCGATAGTTCTCTTCGACAGGATGCAGCGGCCAGCGGGCGCCGATGCGGTCGACGAGTTCCTTCGACGGGACGACGCGGTCGAGACTCCAGTGGTTGCGGTTGCCGACATCCATGTATTCGATGAAACGCACGATGATCGGTGTGCCGCGGAAGCGTTCGACCATGTCGAGCACGGTGTGGTCGTTGAGTCCGCGCTCCACGACCGCGTTGATCTTGATGGGGGCGAGCCCGGCATCGAGCGCCGCCTGGATGCCTTCGAGCACGCGATCGCGTTCGCCGAAGCCGCCGCTCATCTGTTTGAAGATGTCGGGGTCGAGCGAATCGAGACTCACGGTGATGCGCTGCAGGCCGTTGGCTTTCAACTGCGCCGCATGCTGCGCGAGCAGCACGGCATTGGTCGTCAGCGCGACATCCTGGACACCCTCGATCGCCGTCAGTTCGCCGACGAGTTCGGGCAGGTTCGGTCGCAGCAGCGGCTCGCCGCCGGTCAGCCGGACCTTCTTGACACCCACGTCGACGAACAGTCGCGTGAGACGGGTGATCTCTTCGAACGACAGGCGCTCGCTGGACTTCAGAAACCGGTAGTGCTCGTGGAAGGTCTCCCTGGGCATGCAGTACGGGCAACGGAAGTTGCAGCGATCCATCACCGAGATGCGCAGGTCATGCAGCGGCCGGCCCAGCGTATCGCGGGGGCGGACGGTGACAGGCATGTTGAGGATCTGCGCCATGGGTTACCAACGATAGAACGGCACGACGGTGCCTTGAGGCACGACTGCTGGCCCGGGCGGCAACTCGACGAATCCGTCGGTGCCGATCAGGGAGGTGAAGTCTCCCGAGCCCCTGGTCGGCCGCGGCCTTGCCAGCGTCTGACCGGCGGGATCGGCGAGACATTGCACTGGCAGGAAGAAGGTCAGCGGCGGTTTCACGTCGACCGGTTCCGCCAATACGATGCGCTCCGGGCCATTCTGCGACGCGCCCATGGCGGCTGCCAACCCCGGCAGCACGTAGCGGCCGAGGCATACGAGGGTGGAGACGGGATTTCCCGGCAGGGCGTACACGGTTCGTCCCTGGGTCGCCGGGGTTGCACCTACTCCAAACCACATGGGCTTGCCGGGCCGTTGCGCGATCTTGTGGAACACCACCCCGATACCGAGTTCCGTGAGTACCTGCGGTATGAAGTCGAACTTGCCCATCGATACACCGCCGCTCAGGATCAGCACATCGTGCGTTTCGAGATGCCGGCGCAGACGCAGGCGCAGCGTCTCCAGATCGTCAGGCAGATGATCCTGCGCGACATGGCTGTAGCCGCGCCGCTGCAGCGATGCGAGCACGCCATAGGCGTTGGAGCGATAGATCTGCCATTCCTGGACGGGCTCGCCTGGTTCGATCAGTTCATCGCCTGTCGATATCACCACGATGCGCGGCGAGCGGCTCACCTGCGTTTGCGACAGCCCCGCAGCGGCGATGACTGCAACTTCCGGGGGGCCGAGGCGCGTGCCCGACTCCAGCAATGGCTCGCCTGCACGACAATCGAATCCGCGGGGATGTACGTTCATGCCGGCAGTCACGACGACGTCTTCCGCCAGCGTCGCGACCCCGTCGCCAACCGCCAGGCGCTCTACCGGAACGACGCAATCGCAGCCGGTCGGCAGCACGGCCCCGGTCATGACTTCGAAGCAGGCGTCGTGGCTCGCGAGAACCATTCGTGGCGACCCCGCGGCCTGTGTTCCGGCAATGCGAAACGAACGGCGACCCGCGGTACTGGAGAAGGCAATGCCGTCCATGGTGACGCGATCGAATGGCGGTTGATCGCGCGATGCAACGATCGGTTCACGCAGCACCCGCCCGGTCAGATGCGTGAGCGGCAGCGACTCCGGCTCGAGCGGCGTGACATGGCTTGCGATCGCGGCGGCGGCGTCAGCGGGAGAAAGCATGAGCCGATTGTGGCAGATCGGCTCGCGCAAACGAAAAACGCCCGGCCAGGGCCGGGCGTCGCGAGGACTTCTTCGTGTAGGTCAGGCTTCAGCCTGACATCTCCGAAAGTCTTCCTGTAGGTCAGGTTTCAGCCTGACTTTTCTTAAGGCCGGCTGAAGCCGGCCCCACAGTAAGAGTCAAAGCAGGAATCAGCCGCGCGCCTTGAACACGCGCACCTGTTCGTTGAATTCCTTCGCCTTGGACTGCAGTTCCTCGACGGCTGCGTTCAGCTTCTTGGACTGCATGGTCTTGATCTGCATGAGCTGCGCGGTGCCTGCGGCCTTCTGCTTCGTCTCTTCGTCGAGGCAGGCGCCGAAAGCCTTTACGTCCGCGTCATAGGCCTTGAACGCCGTCATGGCGCTGACCATTTCGGCTTCCGTCGCGGTCTTGCCGTCGGGGATGCTTGCAGGGGCCTTGGGATACACGCAGTCGGCCTGGGCCGAGAGCGAGAGGCTCGCGAAAGTCAGGATCGCCAGGAGGCGGGTCTTGGTCAGCGTCATCGCCAGGAATCTCCAGTACAGGTGAAACGTCGGCCGCAAGTCTTGCGGCACTGCTCCGGTCATCGGCAAGCGCGTTCGCCTCTTGATGCGCGGCGCAAGCCATTTGCTGCAACTGCGACGCGAGTCGCAGCCGCAGAAGTCTGCAGCGCGGGCGGGATCAGCCGCGCGCCTTGAAGATGCGAACCTGTTCGTTGAATTGCTTGGCCTTGGTCTGCAGCTCATCGACCGCCGCATTGAGCTTCTTGGTCTTCATCGTCTTGAGCTGCATGAGCTGGGCGCTGCCGGCGGACCTGTTGTTCATTTCCTCGTCGAGGCAGTTGCCGAAGGCCGTGACTTCCTCGTTATAGGTCTTGAATGCCGTCATGGCCGCGACCATTTCGGCTTCCGTGGCGGTCTTGCCGTCAGGAATGCTGGCCGGGGCCTTCGGGAACGCGCACTCGGCCTGCGCCGATGCCGCGAAGCCGGTGAGGGCGGTAACCACAATCGCTGCGATCAGGGTCTTCATCTCTCCATCTCCGTGCGACACAGGATTTGCCCCTGTTGCGGGGCGGATCGAACCCTGAATCGGCGCGGTCGGCGCGATGCTTGAGGGATGCGGCGGTGCGTTCTTCACATAATCGAAGCGGTGTTGCCCGATTTGTGACTTGCACCGCTTTCGCGCCGCGGAATGCAAAACGCCCGGTGCTCGCGAGCGAGTCACCGGGCGTCTTTGTTCAATCGTTTCCGCGCAGGCGGGAGTCGCTGCGAAGCGATCAGCTCTTCTTGGAGCGTGCCTTGTAGACCTTCACCTGCTCGTTGAAGCGGGCGGCATGGGCTTCCAGTTCTTCCACGGCGGCATTGTGACGCTTGGCCTGGATAGCCTTGATCTGCGCGATCTGATCGGCGGGCGCTTCGGCCCCGGCCGCATCGATGCGCGCCTGCATTTCCATGTCCAGGCAGCTCAGGTACGCGGTGACCTGGCTGTTGTATTCCTTCACGGCCTTCATGCCGTCGATCATCTCCTGTTCGGTGGCGGTGGCACCGTCCGGCATCGAGGCGGGTGCCTTGGGGTACAGACATTCCGCGTTGGCGAAGCCGGCACTCAGCAAACCCACCAGCGTGAGGCTGGCCAGAAACTGGATCTTCATTGCATACCCTCGTGTCTTTTCGTCGTGTCTTTTCGGCCCGGCGGCCCGGCCGCGGAACGGCAAATCCGCGCGCAATATAAAGCGTCGCGGTGCGGCTTGGCTATGCCGGAACCGCCACGGCGCGGCCGGCGGCGGCTTCATTGCGCAAAGTCAAGTGCAGTGCCCTCTATACTGCGGCGCGTCCGCAGCCGGGGCTGGGGATATCCGCTGACGGAACATCACTGAATATTCGAGATGACTGCCGCCGAACTCGACGCCATTCGCCTGAGCCTGTCTGTCGCGACGCGCAGCGTGCTGTTCGCTCTGCCTCTGGCCGTGCTCGTTGCCTGGGTGCTGGCGCGTCGCCGCGTGGCCGGCCGGATTCTTCTCGATGCATTCGTGCACCTGCCGCTGGTATTGCCGCCCGTCGTGGTCGGCTACCTCCTGTTGTTGCTGTTCGGTACCCGCGGGCCGATCGGCGGCTGGCTGGATCGGGTGTTCGGCGTGCAGCTGATTTTCACGAGCACGGGTGCCGCGCTCGCGACCGCAGTGATGACTTTCCCGCTGATGGTTCGTGCAATCCGGATTTCACTCGAGGGCGTGGATGCCGGGCTCGAAGACGCCGCGCGCACGCTCGGCGCGGGTGCCTGGGATCGGTTCTGTACGATCACGCTGCCATTGATGCTGCCAGGGATTCTTGCCGGCGCCGTCACTGCGTTTGCCGCGGGTCTCGGAGAATTCGGCGCAGTGATCACGTTCGTGTCGAACATTCCCGGTGAAACGCGCACGCTGCCGCTCGCGCTCTATACGGCGTTGCAGACGCCCGGCGGCGATGCCCTGGCTGCGCGACTCGCGGCCATCTCGTTCTCGCTGGGCATCGCCGGGCTCGTTGCGGCGGAGCTGATTGCACGGCGCCTGCGCTGGATGCTGGGGCGACAGGCGTGAAGATCGTCGCGCGCCTGCATCGCAGTGAGTTCACGCTCGATGTTGCTGTCGATGTTCCCGCGGCCGGAACCGTGGCGCTCTTCGGACGCTCGGGCTGTGGCAAGACGACGCTTGCCAACATCATCGCCGGGCTGCTGCAGCCGCAGTCCGCGCTCATCGAGATCGGCGGCGTCACGCTGGAAAACACCCGGACCCGCACGCGAGTGCCTGCCGAACGTCGCCGCATCGGCTACGTCTTCCAGGATGCGCGGCTGTTTCCCCACTTCAGCGTGCTCGGCAATCTGCGCTATGGCGAACGTCGCGCGCCGGCAGCCGGGCGTGAGATCACTTTCGAACATGTAGTCGAACTGCTGGGGCTCGGTCACCTGCTGCAACGAAGGCCGCGCGACCTGTCCGGCGGCGAACGCCAGCGTGTCGCTCTCGGCCGTGCGTTGCTGTCGCAGCCGCGCCTGCTGCTGCTCGATGAACCGCTGGCTTCCCTGGATGCGGCACGGCGCGAGGAAGTCCTGCCCTATCTTGAAAAGCTGCGCGATGAACTGTCGATCCCGATCGTCTTCGTCAGTCACCAGTTTGACGAAGTGCTGCGACTGGCAACGCACGTCGTGCTGATGAACGACGGTCGCGTCGTGGCGCAGGGTGCGGTGGAGCAACTGAGCCTTCACCCCGATCTGCGTGCGATCGTCGGCGCCGAAGCCGTCGGCTCCGTCGTCAGCGGCTCGATCGTCGCAGCCGACCCGCACACAGGACTCGCAGCCGTGCGGGTAGGGGAAGGAACGCTCAATGTCACGTTGCGCGATGCGCATCCCGGTGCCCAGGTGCGCGTGCAGGTGCTGGCCCGCGACGTGATCCTTGCGACATTCCCGCCCGAGGGACTCAGCGTTCGCAACATGCTTTCCGGCCACATCGTCTCGATAGAGCACGACGACCCCGATGCCGACCTGGTCAGCGTCGACATCGGCGGTTCCGTCGTCCTCGCGCGCGTCACGCGCGCGGCACTCCAGTCACTCTCGCTGCGCGTCGGCATGCCGATCTGGGTGCTGGTGAAGGCGGTGTCGATCCGCGGACATGCGTTCCTTGCGCCTCGCGGGCGGAGCGAAGCCACGGAATCGGAGGCCGCGAAAGACCGCATAAAAGAATAGGGCTTCTACTAAAACCCAAGTGGGTAACCGATGTTTGGTGAGGTAGATTTCATGCT
>CAZBKC010000057.1:0-12642 GCA_964492345.1 uncultured Steroidobacter sp.
AACGCGAGTTCAGCGTTCCGGTGGTCGAAGCATCGGACTATCGCAGCGTTGCCGGCGAGGATGTCCGTTTGCACATCGATGCACTCTGGACGGTACTGACGCGGGATCCGGCAATCGAGATCGCGTACTCGAGCCGCCTGTCGCTGCCTCACCGCTATGTCGTCCCGGGCGGCCGGTTCCGCGAGATGTACTACTGGGATTCGTATTTCACGATGCTCGGTCTGCAGGCCAGCGGTCGCCACGATCTGGTGCGGGCCATGTGCGACAACTTCGCAGCGCTGATCGAGCGCTACGGCCGCATTCCGAACGGCAATCGCACTTACTACCTCAGTCGCTCGCAGCCGCCGTTCTTTGCCGCGATGGTGGAGTTGCTGGCGGCGCACGAAGGCGAGGGCGCACGGGTGCGTTATCGGCCGGCATTGCAGAAGGAGTACGACTTCTGGATGGACGGCGCGGAACGCCTGGCTGAGACCGCGCCGGCGCACCGCCGTGTCGTGCGCATGGAGGACGGGTCGATCCTGAATCGTTACTGGGACGATCAGGCCACGCCGCGCGACGAATCGTATCGGGAAGATGTGACGACTGCGCGCGAGTCCGGCCGGCCGGCGGACGAGATGTATCGGAATCTGCGAGCCGCCGCCGAAAGCGGCTGGGATTTCAGTTCGCGCTGGTTCGCGGACGGCAGGACCTTGACCAGCATTCGCACCGTCGAACTGGTGCCGGTCGATCTGAACAGCCTGCTCCATCAACTTGAGACAACGCTCTCGCGTGCGTACGCGCAGGACGCCGCGCGCGCGGCGCAGTTCCGGCAACGAGCGGACGTTCGCAAGGCGGCTATCCAGCGTTATCTGTGGAGCGATACATCCAATGCCTTCACGGACTATGCGTGGGCAGACCGGGCCAGTGCGACGCAAGTGACCGCGGCAACTGTAGTACCGCTGTTCTTTGGTGTGGCTACGCCCGGCGAGGCCGAAAGGGTATCCGCCACGATTCGCGCGAAGCTGCTCGCGGAGCACGGCGTACTGACCACTTCGCAATCGACGGGGCAGCAATGGGATGCGCCGAATGGCTGGGCGCCGCTGCAGTGGATGACGATCCAGGGGTTGCGACGCTACGGCCACAAGGCGCTCGCGGATGACATTGCTCAGCGCTGGGTGAAACAGAATCTGGCCGTCTATCGCGCGACCGGCAGGCTCGTGGAAAAGTACGACGTCGTGAGCGGCACGGCAGAGGCGGGCGGCGGCGAGTACCCCCTGCAGGACGGTTTCGGCTGGACCAACGGCGTGCTGCGCGCACTGCTGGCGCAGCATCCGCAGTGGGCCCGCGAGAACTGAATTGGAACAAGTCGAAAATTGGGCGTGCCGACGTTGCATGAAATGCTCGTGACTGTGGTCATCGGGCAACGAGCCTCGGATGCGCGACAGGCGAGTACAAGGTGTCCGCTGCGACCCGGCGGACACTGGCGGGCACCGGGTGGACACCCCCGTCTGCACGTTGCGGGCGCAGTCCGGATTCCTTTCCCGGCAGCGTGAATCGCAGCTGCAACGCTGCCGAAAGGATTGGCTGGACGGCCCGTCGCACCGACGCGGCGAAAACGAAAGTGTCCGAATGTGTCCGTTGCGTGTCAGGTGATTGCAAGTCTTTCGGCAGTGTGCAATATCGCCATCGGTGAGGACCTTGCCGAAGCGGGAGCGACATATGCGTAAGGTGGCGGCTGTGGTGGTGATGCTCGGACTGACGGGTGGGATTCTTTCCGAGGGTCGGGTGGTGGCGACGCTGGCGGATCGTCTCGATCTGGGTGCCATGCAGTGCAGTGGTCAGATGACGCGCGCCGAACCGCTCTGTCCCCTCTGCTGACGGACGTCGCATCGCCAGTCATTCGTCGATGGCACGACGAAGATCTTCGAGTTGTCAGGCTTCCCGCGGAATTCGGTCACAGCCTGAAGATACCGAAGCCGGCTGAAGCCGGCCCCACAGGCGGAGAGCGGCGTCGGCTGACTTTGGTTCGTGCTACTGCGATCCCATGCAGGGTGTCTTCGACAGCGATGCCAGCGCCGCGCATGCATTCACGCCGCGTGCAGCGGCAGCGTGCGCAGGATCGTTCAGCAATCTCCCGAGCCGTTCGGCATCGATGGTCCGGTCGACGGCAAGCAGCAGCGCTGCGGTGCCACTGACGCTTGCCGTCGCCAGTGAATTACCCGACAGGAAGTCGTAGCGTCCCTCGGGTGCCAGCGTGAGCACATCGACGCCGGGAGCCCGCAGCGCATCGCCGCCAGCGACGATCTCGCTGGCGGCGACTTTCAACACACCCTTGATGTCCGTCGGGAACGAAGCCGCATCGGCGTTGTCGCCCGCAGGTGCCGCTGCGCCGACGAAGATGATGCCGAGTTGCTGACCTCGAACGACGAGGCGCGTCAGCAGAGGATCGGCGGGGCCGGCGAGACTCAGATTGACGATGTTCACACGCGCGGCAATGGCCGCAGCGAGTCCGCGAGCCAGCGTGAACGTATTGCAGGACGCGGCCGACGCTTCCGTCTGCCAGCACGACTTGTACACGCGCAGCCGCGCTTGCGGCGCGATACCGACAATGCCGATGCGGTTGTCGGAGTCGGCTGCAATGACGCCAGCGATGGCGGTGCCGTGACGGTCGCGCCGGAAGGTCTCTTCATCGGTGTCGACGAAATTCTGTTGCTCGGCGACCCGACCGGCCAGATCCGGATGCGACGTATCGGCCCCCGTGTCCACGATCGCCACTTCGACACCGGCGCCGCGCGACCAGCGATGTGCCGCGGCAATTTCCATCTTGGCGAGATTGGTCTGCAATTGCTGGTAGGGATCGTTGTAGCTCGATGCCCGGGTGGCGAAGGCATTCAGCGGCTGGGCTGATTCGACGCGCGGGTCGCGACTCAGTACGGCAAGCATCGAGGTTGCGGTTTCACGCGCCGGCACTTCGAACACGACGCAGTGGACCCGCAGTTCCGCGATGGCCCATGCCGAGACCTCGCGCAGGCCATAAGTCCTGGTGAGTGTGCGTACCGTGCTGCGTGCGATGGCGCCGGCCGAATAGCCGGCGGTGCCTTCATAGCCGCGCAGTGTCGAACCGGCTCGCGATGTCGCCGGCATCTGATCGTTGCGGACAGTGACGACGACGTACCTTCCGGGGTCCGTGCGGACGGCGAGCGGCAGCTGTGCGTCGGAGCGCTGCAGGTTTGCGCAGGCCGCGACTATGGCCAGCAACAGCAGCAGCGCGAGTCGGCAGGTCATGGAGCGGATTCGACAAACAGGACTTCGGGATGGGTTCGCAGCCGGGCGATCGCCCGCGAGCCCTCGTCGTGCGCCAGCCCGGGGAACGCGAGCGTATAGACGCCGGCTTCCGTGGGACCTGCAACCACCTGCGCGCCGAACGAATGCAGCAGGGTCACGACATCACCCGCAGTGGCCGTTGCGGAGAAGACCACTCGCGCCAGGGGGTGTTCGTGTCCGCTCGCCGGCGGGACAGAGGCGAGCGTCGTGTAGCGCGGCGCCTGTCGCAGCTCGTACAGCTTCCAGGCCATGACGCTGCCGAGTGCAATCAGGCCGATGGCCTGGACGATGACCGAGGCCGCAAGCCAGCGGGTACGACGCGATCGCACCGGATGGACCTGCGGTGCTGCCGCCGCCGTTTCTTCCTGCTCGATGCGGGCCATCAGTTTGTTCAACGCCGCATGCGGCGTATCGAGAACGACTTCGCTGCCGAACAGCTGCGCACGCAGGGCATGCTGTGCTTCGTATTCCGCGCGGCACCTTGCGCATTCCTGCAGATGTCGTTCCACGCGCTGGCGTTGCGGCGGCGCGAGGCTGCCGTTGACCAGCCAGGGCAGCAGGCTCCACGCTTCCCTGTGTCGACTGCGCAGAGGGGACTCGTCGGGATTCACTGTCATCTCCCGTTCGCCAGTTGCGCCAGCACGGCCTTCAGCTTGCGTCGCGCGTAGAACATGCGGGTCTTCACCGTATTCACCGGGCACCCGACGATCGCCGCGATCTCCTCGCACGAATGACCCAGGAAATAGGTGAGTTCGATCACCATGCGCTGCTCCAGCGGTAGTGTGAGCAGCGCCCGGCCCAGCCATTCGCGCGTTTCGTCCAGTGCATAACCGTCTTCTGCGGCCGGCGGTGGGTGCGCTTCGCTTGCCTCGACCGTCGGGTGCGCGTTGGCGCGTCGCAGGCTGCTCAGGGACTGGCGGTAGGCGATGCCCAGGATCCAGGTCGACACCTGGGAGGCACCGCGAAAGTCACCGGCCTTCTTCCACACCGTCCAGAGCGTGTCGTTGATGATTTCCTCCACGAGATCGCGACGCGGCGTCAACCGCGAGATGAATCGGCTGAGACGCCGGTGATAGAGGAAGTACAGCTCGCGAAAGGCTTCGCGATCCTGGCGTGCGACCCGGCACAGCAGGCGCAGTTCGTGCTCGTTCGACGCAGGATTGCGCTGCTCGCTGCGGAGCCGGGAGTCCATCGGTTGCGATCGGGCTGTTGCCATGGTGGTGGTCACAGCGTGAGTGCGCGATCCGGGGAGCGCGGTTCGATCGGACTCCTTAGAAGCGCCAGGCCAGCGATCCGGTCCAGTTGTTGGCGGCACGCCGGTAGCCAAAAGCCTCTTCGGCCCGGCGGTCGGTACCGATGTAGGCCACCGTGAGCAGCGTGCGCCCCAGCGAGCAGGACAGTCCGATATTCCAGAACCAGTAGTCGGCGTTCAGGGTATCGGGGAGAGCGTAGTAGCCGATGCCTGCGGATGCCGCGACCGGACCCGCCAGGGGCTGATTCACAGCCAGTTCATAGCTCGTCGCCGATCGATCGCGGGCCAGGGTGCCATTGGCATAGATCGTCGCATTCGGCGACCAGGCCACCGTGGCGAAGGCCCGTTCCTGGTACCCCAGCGTCGCGATGACTTCGTCATAGTCGTAGTCGTACACGCGCGGATCGTCCGGATAGGCGTAGTGGGACAGCGTGACGCGTACGGCCCAGTCCTCGTCCAGCGCCCAGTGGCGGCTCAGATAAGCATCGATTTCCAGCGCCGCAAAGTCGTCGGGATCGACGTCGGAACGCGAACCCCAGACGCCTGCGATCCAGCCGTTGCCGAACCGATAGTGCAGATCGGCCTGGACCGCAGGATTGTCGAGGCTCTGGGAAATGCCGCGAAAGACATAGTTGCTGGTGAATGTCAGCGCGCCACCTATCCCGGACGAATCGGCGTGGCTGATGCCGCTCGCGATGCATGTGCAGACGCACACCGCAACCAGGGCGGATCGCGGGGGTGTCGCGGACGAGGGGCGCATGAACTTGCGATCTCCCGGGTGCAGCCGGACGACGCCGGCGAGTATAGCTCCGGCACGTGTCACGATGTCCGTAGTCGACATGCGCGGCACCGTGATTCACGGGTACGACGAATGTCTGGCCCTGCGGGCCAGACATCTCCTGAAAGCCGGTATTTCGTGACCTGTCGCACGAACTCGATCGGCGGGCAGGGGCACTCTGCCGGCGTCGGTAGCGCCTCTTCCACACGTCCATGCCCATCGAACTTCCTTCCCTGATCGCTTTCATCGGCGGTGGCATCCTTGCCATGATCCTGTCCGGCAAACTGAGCATGCGCGGCCTGCTGTCGGCGCAGCAGATCGTGCGCGAAGGCTGCCTTGCCGAAGGTCGCATCGTCCGTGTGTGGCGTCCGCCGGTCGCGGGCGCCTTTCCGCGCATCTATTTCGAGTATCAGCCCGAGGGCTCGGCGTCCATCGTGCGCTGCTGCCACACCGATCGCCGCGTTCTCTCGGGAGACACGCCTTCGTTACCGGCGGTAGGCACGCACGTGACGATTCGATATTTGCCGAAAAATCCTCGGCGCGCTGTCATTGCGAAACTGGTTTCACGCTTTACGCATTGACGGGTCAACTGTCCCGCACCCAAGCTGCCGCGGTCACTTTTCCGTGTGACCGACTCCATCAATAACAGGAGAAACAGCTCATGGGCATCATCGTCTGGTTGATCGTCGGAGGCGTGGTGGGTTGGCTGGCCAGCATCATCATGCGCACCGACGCGCAGCAGGGCATCCTGCTGAACGTGATCGTGGGGATCGTCGGGGCGTTGCTTGCCGGATTCATTATTTCGCCGATGCTGGGTATCGGCACGATCAACCAGGGAGTCAGCATCGGGACGTTCCTGGTCTCCCTCGGCGGCGCGATCATCCGGCTGGCGATCGTGAACCTGTTCCGCCGGGGTTCGGTGAGATGAGTGGTTGACAGTTGACAGTTGACGGTTGACGGTCAAAACGAAGAGGCCGTGCGATGGTGGCAAAGGCTTCCCAGTCCGACCGTCAACGGTCAACCGACAACAGTCAACTTCCACTCTTCCTGTACCTTTCGAACCACGCCAGGATCGCACTGGCTTTCGCCGCGGACTGCGACGGTCGCGCCGTCAGGCCGCCGTGCGAAGCGCCGGGAACTTTCACCAGCGCTGTCGGAACACCCTTGAGCTGCAGTGCCGCGTAGTACTGCTCCGAATCGCTGACAGGCGTGCGGTAGTCCTGATCGCCGACGACGACCAGCGTCGGTGTCGTCACTGATCCCACGAGCGACAGCGGCGAGCGCTTCCAGTAATTGTCCGGTTCTTCCCACGGCAGTTTCGCAAACCAGTACTTGGGCATGTAGGTCGTGATGTCGGTGGTCAGCACGGTGCTGGCCCAGTTGATCACCGGCTTCTGCGTCGCTGCGGCTGCAAAGCGCGTCGTCTTGCCGACGATCCATGCCGTCAGCACGCCGCCGCCCGAACCTCCCGTCACGAACAGATTGTCGGCATCGACGTAGCCTGCGGCGATGGCCGCATCGACGGCGCTCATCAGGTCGTCGTAGTCCTGGCCCGGATAGGCGTGCTGGATGAGGTTGGCGAATTCCTCGCCGTAGGAAGTCGAGCCGCGCGGGTTCGTGTAGAGCACGACATAGCCCGCGCTCGCGTAAAGCTGATAGTCCGTCGAGAACATCGGGCCGTAAGCGGCGTACGGTCCGCCGTGGATTTCGAGAATCAGCGGGTACTTTTTCGTGCGGTCGAAGCCGGGCGGCGTGACGATCCATGCGCCGATCGGCCGCTGATCGAAACTCGATTTCACTTCCAGCGGCTTTACCTCGCCCAGCGCTTTCGCGCCGAGGAAACTGTCGTTCAGATGCGTAAGTTGGCGTACGCGTCCGCGATGCTCGACGAAAACGTCCGCAGGACGCTGTGCACTGCCGCCGGTGAATGCGATCGCGCCGTTGTTGGCGACGCTGAAAGCCCCGCCGGTGTAGGGACGATCGAGGCCAGTGCCGCTCAGATTGTCGGCCAGCGGTTCGAGGCGGCCGTTCAGGGCCAGCCGTGCGAGTCGTGCACGACCCTGATCGTCGTACTGAACCACGAGGCTGCGGCTGTCGGCACTCCAGGCGATGGCATCGATACTTCGATCGAGTCCGGTGCTCAATGACTTCGGCTCGCTGACGCTCAACGACTTCGGCTCGCCGCCGTCGACAGGCATGAGGTAGGCACGTGCATTGCTGTGACCCAGCAGCTTGTCGTCGAAACCGAGATAGGCGAGCTTCGAGCCATCCGGCGACACGCTCGGTGCGGTGTCGGGCCCGACTCGCGAGGTGATGGCCTGGACGCGTGCATCGGCGACGGCGATGCGATAGAGCTCGGTATTGACCGGTTCGCGCTGCCAGTTTTCGTTGCGATTGCCGGAGCAGTAGAGATGCGCGTCGTCACGCGACCAGGCCAGCGGACCTGATTCGTTGAACGCGCCGAATGTGAGCTGGCGCGGCGTGCCGCCGTCGGCGGGAACGACATAGACATGTGTATACCCGGGCTTCAGGTAGCCCGCGCCGTCTGCGCGGTAAGTGATGTCGGTGATGATCTCCAGCGGTGCGGCCCACTGCGCCCCTTCGGGTTTCGGCGGCGCTTCGCCGAGACTGGCTTTCTCATCGGGGGCGAACATCGTGAACGCAATCGCGTTGCCGCCGTTCGACCATGCCAGGTCCGATGGCGCATCGACGAGTTCGGCCAGACGCGCCGACTGCCCCGTTTCCATCCAGCGTACGAACAGCTGCGGACGACCGTCGTCGGAGGTCGAGACATACGCGAGGCGCTTGCCGTCGCGCGACCAGCGCGGCGATGAATGCGAACCGGCACCGGCAACGACAGGCACCTGCGCTCCGGTTTCGACATCGATCAGCCAGATCGACTGGCGCGCGCGATCCGCCATGACGTCGTAGGAAATGCGCGTGTAGGCGACGGCGCGGCCGTCGGGCCGGATCTGCGGATCGGCGGCCACCTGCAACCCGAACAGGTCGCGACCTTCGAACTTGCGCGAAGGGGCGTCAGCCGGTGCAGCCAGCGATACGGATGAAAGAAGCACCAGGACAAGTGCAGCCGGTGTGAAGCGCATGGAACCTCGAAGCGGCAGGGAAAGACGTCCGCATTGTCTACGGGCGTGCGGGGAATGCCAAAGTGCGGAAACGACCGCGCTGCCTCTGTATGCAAAGGCAGGGAAAACCCCGGGCACTGTGCAGTTTCGGTTGGGTGTCGATAAGAAGAAGCGACGTCTGTTCTCACCTCCTTCCCCCGCTTGCGGGGGAAGGTCGGGATGGGGGCAGGCGAAGCGAAGAGTAGGGTTTTCCTAGCGCGCGGCGCGCTGCGACAGCACGATCCACACACCGCCCAGGGTTGCGGCGGATGCGATCAGCAAGCGCACCGTGACCTGCTCCGACAGAAGAAGCACGCCGCCGAATGCGGCGATCACGGGCACCGACAACTGGACGGTCGCGGCGCCCGTGCCAGTCAATCCGCGCAGAGCGGCATACCAGACGACATAGCCGAGTCCCGAAGCGATCGCCCCGGAAGCGATGGCCAGCAGGGCGCCGTGCAGCGTGGCGTGGAACTGCCCGATGAACGCGAGGCTCACGCCCGCCACCAGCGGGATCGTGCCGATGAAGTTGCCCGCACTGCTCTGCAGCGGATCGGGTGCGCCACGGCCAAGCAGCGAGTAGAACCCCCACGCGATTCCCGCGACCGTCATCAGGACGGCGCCCAGCGGATCGGGGGCGGTCACGCCAGGCGTGACGAGATAGATGAATCCGCCCGCAGCAATCGCGAGACCTGACCAGGAAAGCAGCGAGAAGTGTTCGCCGGCGCGCAGCGAGACGACGAACATCGTCAGTTGCACCGCGCCGAACAGGATCAGCGCACCCGTACCGGCGCCGAGCGACAGATAGGCGAACGAGAAGCAGGCGACGTATCCGAACAGCATCGCCACTGCGCGCCAGTCCGTCCGGTGGCGTCCTTCGCGCCGCCACCGCGGCAGCACCAGCATGGCCAGCACGAATGCGCCCGCAACGATGCGCAGGGTGGCGAAACTGGCCGCGTCGATGAGTCCGCGTCCCAGGGCCATGCGGCACAGCAGCGAGTTCGCCGCGAAAGCCAGCATCGCGACCAGCGTCAGCAGCCAGGTATGCCGGGTGTTCAAACGCCGGACTGCAGGCGACGGCGCGCGAACGACTTCCTTGACGCGGAAGCGCGGGCGGACGCGATGAGATCCAGCACCTTCTGCAAGGTCGATTTCATTGCAGCTGCAGATCAGCTGCCGCCTGCCCGAATCATCGCATCATGACGGCGATCACCAGCAGCACCAGCGTGAGTGCCTGGAAGCCCACCCGGGTCCACATCAACGGCGTGCTGAATTCCTTGTCGGCGCTGCCGCCGCCGGACATGGCGAGCAGCCCGAGAAACATGGTGGCCACCGTCGCGCCAATCGCCAGAACGATCACTATTGTCAGTAAATCCATGGTTCAAGCCCCCTGAGCCTTGTTGTCGTCGCCCGCGACCATACCAACAGGCACGCCGCGGTCGATTCCGATTTTGCCGCGATGCGTTGAGTTGTCAAATACCGGGCGGGATAACGAAATACGGCACTTCGTGTGACTTCCACCCTCCGGAGGCAATGCCAATCGAAGCTGCGCTGTGCCTTGGGTCCGGTGAAGCTTTCGGGGCTGTCGAAAACATGGATGTTTTCGCCAGAGCCTACAGGGACGTATTCACGGCGTCCCCGAAAGCTTCACCGGACCCAAGGCACAGAACCTAACGACATGATGAGCCCGCAAGGGGCTGCCACCCGATCCCGCATGGCATCATTCACATTCAATGCCAAGAAGATCCCCGTCATCCCGCGGCCGGCGAAGCTCCGGCCGGCGCAAAGTAAAATTCCGCATCCCGCGATTCTGGCCAGGCCCCGCTACGCGCAGGAAGCTGTGGCGAAACTTCCGACGCCTGCCGGCTGAGATGCAGCTCGTCGCAGGGGCGGTTGCGCTGGTCCTGTTCTGGCTGATGAGCAACTGGGTCTACCAGGTCGTCCGCAAACCGTCGGAACTGTTCTTTCCGGTCAGTGGCACGCTCTATAAGGCGCCTCGCGAGACCTGGGATCGGTACGCGCCGATCTTCCGCAAGCACTCCACCGCGACAATTTCGCCGCAGTTCCTCGCCGCACTGGCCCAGGTCGAAGGTTCGGGCAATCCCATCGTGCGCACCTACTGGCGCTGGTCCTGGTCGCACAAACCGTATGACGTCTATCGGCCGGCGTCGAGTGCGGTGGGGATGTACCAGATCACGGACGGTACGTTCGACGAAGCGCGACGCCTGTGCATCCACGATCACCGCGTGGTGGAGGACGGCGCGTGGGACCAATGGGAAACCTGCTGGTTCAACAGCCTCTACATGCGCGTGATTCCGAGTCATGCGGTCGAGATGACGTCCGCCTATCTCGATCGGCGGGTGGCGATGGCACTGCGCCGGGCCGGCATCCGCGGCGCAAGCACCGCGCAGAAGCAGGATCTGGCCGCTGTCATCCATCTTTGCGGTGCGGGCGCGGGTGCCCGCCATGCGGCCCGCGGCCTGCGGCTGACGCCGGGGCAGCGGTGCGGCGATCACGATGTCCGCGGCTACATCGCCAGGGTCAACGCCATGAAGCGGGTGTTCGCCGGTTTCGACTGATGCTCGGGGGCCGTGACAGAATCCGCGCGGGGATCCGGTCACGATACCGCGTGCTGCGGGCACGGAATAAAACCACTGGAGCGAGTGATGAACCTAGGCACGAACCTGGCGAAGCTGACCGCTGCCGTCCTGCTGGCGATGACTTCGCTCGCCGCTGTCGCAGCGAGCGATCCTGACGCCGTCGTGCAGGCGCTTGAACAGATGAATCGGCGCCTGGACCTGCTCGAACGGCAGAATCAGCAACTGGCCGCGAAGGTCGACGAGCTGACGAAGCAGAATGAAACGCTGCGAGCCGCCGGTACCAGTCCCGCGAGCGCGACGCCTCCTGCTGCCCCGGTCGCGGTCGCCGCTGCCGCACCGGCGCGCGACGAATGGGAAGCGCGAATCCGTCTTGGCGGCGATTTCCGTTTCCGTCACGAAAATACGGAGAACTCGTTGCTCGCCAACGACCGTACGCGCGAACTCGTTCGTGCCCGCGTCAACGCGGCAATCAAGGTCAACGACAGGATCAGGGGCGAGATCGGCATCAGTACCGGCGGTCGCGATCCGCGCAGCGGGAATGCGACGTTGGGTGAAGCCGAAGCGCGCAAGGAAGTGGGACTCGATCTGGGCTACATGACCTGGCAGGCGCTCGATCAGTTGTCGCTGACGGTCGGCAAGATGCGCGAGCCGTACGTCCGTCCGGGACGCAGTGCCTTCTTCGACAATGAGATCCGTCCCGAGGGCATTGCCGCGAACTACAAGGACGGTCACGGCATCTTCGCGACCGCCTTCAATTTCTGGCTCGAAGAACGCTCGGTGCTGGGCGACTCGACCTTGCGCGGCGGACAGTTGGGCTGGGACGGCGAACTCGGCGCAGTGAAGCTCAAGACCGGCGTCGGCTACTGGGACTACCACGAAGTGCAGGGTCGCTTCCCCGGCTTCGGCAACAGCATCGTCAATGAGCTGGGCAACACCATCGCTGGGACCGGTGCAAATGCGCGCTACGTCTACGACTACAACATCGGCCAGGCATTCGCCGAGACGAGCGTCCCCGTCGCCGGCATTCCGCTGACCTTCTTTGCCGACTACGGCCATAACTTCGAAGCCGACAATGGTCTCAATACGGCGTACAGCGTCGGCTTCATCGTCGGCAAGGCGAGCAAGGCCGGTCAGTGGGAAGCGGGCGTGCTCAGGCAGAAGGTCGAAAAGGATGCGCTGTTTGCGCATTGGACCGATTCGGAATTCGCCGGCGGCGTCACCGACAACGACGGCTACGCCTGGCGTGTGAGCTGGATGGCGATGAAGAGCCTGCTGATCAGCATCAATTACTACGACACCGAGTTCAATGTCGATGTCGGCAACCAGGCCGATTTCGATCGCTGGCAGCTGGAGTTCAATTTCACGTTCTGAACACGAAGCGGATAGCGGATAGCGGATGGCGGATAGTCCAGAGGCCGGAGGGCACTGCGGCGTCACGAGAGGTCGAATGCCAAGGACATCGAGGATCCGGTTGCGAAACTATCCGCTATCCGCCATCCGCCATCCGCTTCTTTCTTCCGGCATACTTCGCACCCCCCGAAGCAGATGCCCGGAAGAGGACGATGAGCCAGGACAGTGCCCAGCCTG
>CAZBKC010000058.1:0-1228 GCA_964492345.1 uncultured Steroidobacter sp.
CGATACAGCGCCGGCAGCACCAGCAGCGTCAGCAGTGTCGAGGACACGATGCCGCCGATGACGACCGTCGCAAGCGGCCGCTGCACCTCCGACCCGGTTCCCACGTTCAGCGCCATCGGCACGAAGCCGAGGCTGGCGACGAGCGCCGTCATCAGCACCGGACGCAACCGCGTCAGCGCCCCCTGCACGATCGCCTCGTCCAGTGCAGCCCCCCTCGCGCGCAGATCGCGGATGAACGACAGCATCACGACCCCGTTCAGTACGGCGATGCCCGACAACGCAATGAACCCGACGCCCGCGGAGATCGACAGCGGCATGCCGCGAATCAGCAATGCCAGCACACCGCCGGTCAGTGCCAGCGGGACGCCGCTGAACACCACGAGCGTATCGCGGCCCGAACCGAACGCCGCGTAGAGCAGACCGAACACCATCAGCAGCGTCAGCGGCACGACGACGGCCAGCCGCTGCGAGGCCGACTGGAGTTGCTCGAACGTGCCGCCGTAGGCGAGCCAGTAGCCCGCCGGCAGCGGCACCGAGGCGGCGATTCGCGTTCGTGCTTCGTCGACGAACGATCCCAGGTCGCGATCGCGCACGTTCGCGGTCACGACCACCCGCCGCTTGCCATTCTCGCGGCTGATCTGGTTCGGCCCGACCGTGATCGCGATGCGCGCCACCTCCCCCAGCGGCACGAACTCGGGAACATTGACGTCGTCGAAGGCATCGGCATCGCCTGTCACTTCGCGCGACGGTGCCGGCAGCTTGACCGGCAATCGCGCCAGCATTTCCGGATCGGACCGCAGGGCATCGTCCAGCCGCACGAGAATGCCGAAACGCCGGTCGCCCTCGAACAGCACGCCGGCGTGATCGCCGCCGAGCGCCGAGCGGATGACGCTCTGCAGATCGGCCACCGACAGTCCGTAGCGCGCGAGTCGTTCGCGATCGGGATCGATGGAGAGCAGCGGCAGGCCCGTGACCTGCTCGATCTTGACGTCAGCGGCGCCTTCGATCGCAGCCAGCGCATCCTCGATGCGCGCCCCGATGGCAGCCAGTTCGTCGAGATCGTCGCCATGGACTTTCACGGCGACATCCGAGCGCACGCCGGAGATGAGTTCGTTGAACCGCATCTGGATCGGCTGGCTTATCTCGAACGCACCGCCAGGAATGCCCTCCAGCACCTTTTCGACCGTCGCCACCAGTTCGCCCTTGGGCCGGCGGGCATTCGGCCAGT
>CAZBKC010000058.1:1238-12413 GCA_964492345.1 uncultured Steroidobacter sp.
TTGAACCGCATCTGGATCGGCTGCGTGAACTCGTAGTTGTTGCCGGGAATCTCCGCCGCCGCCGCTTCCAGTTCGGCGACCAGCGCAGACTTCGGCTTGCCCGGGTCCGGCCAGTCGCGGCGCGGCTTCATGATGATGAAGGTATCGGCCACCGACGGCGGCATCGGATCGTTCGCCACCTCCGCGGTGCCGAGCTTGCCGAAAACGTGCGAGACCTCCGGCAGCCTGACCAGGCGCGACTCCAGTGCCTGCTGCATCGCCACCGCCTGCGTGAGGCTCGTCCCGGGAATGCGCATGGCGTGCATTGCGATATCGCCTTCGTCGAGGCTGGGAATGAATTCGCGTCCCATGCGGGTTGCGGCGAATACCGCAAGCAGCACGAGCGCGGTGGCTGCCGCGACGGTCACGACCCGCGCCTGCAGGGCCCAGGCCAGGACCGGCTCATAGGCGGAACGGATGGCACGCATGATCCGGTTCTCGCCATGCGCGATCCGGCCGCGTACGAAGATCGCGACGGCCGCGGGCACGAACGTCAGCGACAGCACCAGCGCCGCGAGCAATGCCATCGACACGGTAAAGGCCATGGGATGAAACATCCTGCCTTCGATCCCGGTCAACGCGAACACCGGCAGGTACACGACAAGGATCACCACCACGCCGAAGATGCTGGGTCGCAGCACTTCGCGGGTCGCTTCGCGCACGACGACCAGCCTCTGCGCCAGCGGGAGCAGCCGCTGCTCGCGTTCCTGCGCCAGTCCCAGATGCCTCAGGCAGTTCTCCACGATGATGACGGCACCGTCGACGATGACGCCGAAGTCCCGCGCGCCCAGGCTCATCAGGTTGCCGGACACGCGCGCACCCACCATGCCGGTGACCGTCGCCAGCATCGCGATGGGAATGACCGCCGCAGTCACGATCGCAGCCCGGATGTTGCCGAGCAGCGCGAACAGGACCGCGATCACCAGCAGCGCCCCCTCGGCGAGGTTGGTGGTGACGGTGCGGATCGTGGCATCCACGAGCGAAGTGCGATCGTAGATGGGTTCGGCATGCACGCCCCGCGGCAGTGACGGCGCGATGGCGGCCAGTTTCCCTGCCGCGGCGGTGGCCACCGTGCGGCTGTTCTCGCCGACGAGCATGAATACGGTGCCCAGCACCACTTCTTCGCCATCCTGCGTTGCCGCGCCGGCGCGCAGCTCATGTCCCACGCGCACGTCGGCAACCTGCGCGAGGCGGATGGCAATGCCCTGCCGCTGCGCCAGCACGATGTCGCGCAACTCATCCATGCTGGTCACCTGCCCCGGCGAACGGATCAGGTACTGTGCGCCGTTTCTTTCGATGTAGCCCGCGCCGATGTTCTCGTTGTTGCCCGCGACCGCGGCAACGATGTCGTCGAACGTCAGGTCGTAGGCCATCAGGCGCTGCGGATCGGGTGCGATCACATATGCCTTCTCGTATCCGCCGATGGTGTTCACCTCGACGACGCCCGGCGTCTGCCGCAACTGCGGCCGGATGATCCAGTCCTGGACGGTGCGCAGGTCGGTCGGCGTGAACCCGCTGCCCGGTTCTGCAATCACCGTGTACATGAAGATCTCGCCGAGTCCCGTCGAAATGGGACCCAGCGTCGGCTCGATCCCCTGCGGCAGGCGGGGCCGCACTTCATTGAGACGCTCGCTGACGAGCTGGCGCGCGAAGTAGATGTCGGTGCCGTCCCTGAAAACAGCCGTCACCTGCGACAGACCGTACCGCGACAGCGAGCGCGTGTACTCGAGCGACGGCAGACCGGCCAGCGCCGTCTCGATGGCAAACGTCACGCGCTGCTCGGCCTCCAGCGGCGAGTAACCCGGCGCCTCGGTGTTGATCTGCACCTGCACATTGGTGATGTCCGGCACCGCATCGATCGGCAGACGCTGGAAGTTGAGCAGGCCGAAGACGGCGACGAGCAACGTCAGCGCGAATACCACCCAACGGTGGCGCAGTGAAAAGTCGACGGTTCTGATGAACATGGTTATGGACCAGTGACGACAGTGACGGCGGCAAGAATGGCTGCCCGATCCTCCTCTGCGACCTCCGTCACCGACGTCACCGTCGTCACCCTGTCTCTAGTGATCATGTCCCGCTCCCGACTTCTCCACGTCCGCCTTGATGAGATAGCTGTTGCCGGTGACATAGGCCGTTCCGGGTTTCAATCCGCCGGTGACCTCGACATGGCTTGCATCGGTGCGCCCGAGTTCGAGCATGCGCACCTCGTAGGTGTCGCCGATGTTCGCGAACACGACGTCGAAATCCCGGAAGCGCTGCAGCGCGTTGCGCTCGACGGCCAGTGGCACGGGTGTTTCGGCGATTGTCACGAGGCCCGTCACGAACTGGCCGGGCCGCAGCCGGCCGGCGGCATTGTCGATGACGACGCGTGCGCGCACGCTCTGGCTGCCGTGAATGGCCAGCGGCGCAAGGCGTGCGATCCTGCCGCTGCCGACCGGGTTGCCGTCGAGATCGATCAGCTCGACCCGCTGGCCCTCCTCCACCCGGGCGAGCTCACGCTGGAATACATCCAGCTCCACCCAGACACGCGTGATGTCGACGATCGTGAACAGCGCGGCATCGCCAGTGGCTTCGCCGATCTGCGCCTGCTGTTCGACGATGGTGCCGGCGATCGGCGCCGTGAGCGGATAGTTCTGCAGGCTCTCGTTGCTCTGGATCTGCGCGAGCACGGCGCCGCGCGCGACCTGGCTGAACGGCTGAACGGCGATCTCGCGCACCACGCCGGGATACCGCGCGCGCACTCGCGAAATGCGCGTGGGATCCGCCTGTACCGTGCCGGAGAGCATCACCTGCTCCTTCAACACGACAGGTCCGGCTGTCGCAATCCTGACGCCCATCGCACTCGCCGTCGCCACGGCGATCTGCGTTCGGCCTTCGTACGAGCTGTAGGTCCATTCCCGCCGCTGTCCTCCGACCTGCGCCTGCACGACCACATCGAAGGAATGCGGTTCCTCGACGACGCCCGCGCCGCGCAGGTATTCGCCTTCCGGCTGAAACGGGAACTCGCTGGTCTCGCCATCCAGACGCGTCAATCGCACGCTGACGGTCGCGGTCGCCGGCGGAAGCAGTTCGCCGCCCTCATACAGCCAGACACGGAATTCCGGAGGCACGCCGGCTTCGTAGATCGCCAGCTCCAGCGAAAACTCCCGATCGCGCAACAGGCGGCCGCCGTGCGGCCCGCGGTCGGGCGCTTCGTCGCCATGCGCGTGCTCATCGTGTCCGTGCCCGTCCGGTTCGCCGCAGCCAGCGAGAAGCCAGGCTGCAAGGAACATCACCACAATGCTTTTCATCGCGACACCTCTTGCACGAGGCCACCCACCGGCTGGGCGGTGAGGCGCTCGATCTCGATCAGTTGCAGATGGAACCGGGCCGCTGCATCGATGGCTTCGATCTCGATATCGAGCAACTGTCGATGCGCGTCGGCCAGTTCGAGGAAGGAGAACCGGCCCGCGCGATATCCGTCCTGCGTGGCCTGCAGCATCTCCTGCGCCTGCGAACGAATGCGCTGCTGCAACGCCACCGCTTCGGTTCGTGCGTGAACAAGTTCCTGGTAGAGACTGAACAGCGTCGAATGCAGATCGAGCCGACGCGACTGTTCCGTCAGTGCGAGCGCCGAACGCTCGGCCTGCACTGCGCGGATCTCCAGGTCTGCCCGGCGCGCCGACCCGAGAGGCAGCGCGACACCTGCGACCAGCGCGGCATCGTCCAGCGCTTCCAGGCGACGCACACCGAAGTTGAACGTCATCGTCGGCCGCCGCTGCGCTTCGGCAAGGCGTGTACGCGCATCGAGAACGCGCTGACCGGACGCGAATGCAAGCAGGTCCGGGTTGTCGTCGAGGCGGCGTCGATAACTCTCGAAGGATTCCGGAGCTTGCGTCCGGAACAGGGAACCCGCAACGGCGGAAAACGGCGGCGACTCGTCGCCCCAGAGCGTCGACAGCGCGACCGCCGCACTGCGCAGCTCGTGCTCCGCATGTTCCTGCTCGATCCGGATTCTGGACAGCGCGATCTCGGCGCGGCTCGATTGCACCGGCGATGCGGCGCCGGCCGTCACACGCTGACGTACGGCGCGGCCACTCTCTTCTGCGAGAGCCACGGCCCGCCGCGTCGCTTCGAGTCGTTCCTGGCGGGCGAGGACATTGACGAAACGCCGCGCCACCTCCGCGAGCACATCGGCACGTCGTGCACGCTGCTGCGTCGAGAGATGCCCGAGTTCCTCATCGCCGACCTGCCGACGCCGCGCTGCCTTGCCGCCGAATTCGATCGCGCGCGACAACTGCAGCGTCGACTCCAGTGCGTCCGTACCGGAAAGCTCGCCGCTGCCAGCAAAGTTCTCCAGTTGCAGTTCGATGAGGGTGTTGGGCGTCAGCGACGCGATGGCCGCCTGCTCGCCCGCGGCAGCCGACTGCATCGACAACGCCGCCAGCTCCGGATTGCGCTGACCCGCGAGCTCAATGGCTTCGCGCAGCGTCAGCGTGTTCGATTCCGCGGCGGAGCACGCGAGTGCCCAGCACGTCATGACGCACGCGCCCGCAGCGCATGCCCGAAAAATTCTCATGATGACCTCCAGGCGCATGTACACCGGGGCGTACACACGCGACCAACATCGATGAACGATCTGGGAGGTCTAGCGAGGCGGACCGCGCAGCGGCGGCTTCAGGAGCAGAAGGGAACGAACGACGAGCGGCGCTTGCGCCATCCGCGGCACGCATCTGCCGCGCACCGGCAGCAGCAACAGCAGCAGCGCGGAGGCGAGTACCGGAATCAGTGCATCGGAGGGATCGGCGAGCTTCTTGACGAGAACGGCATCGAAAACATTCACGTTCCGGTCGGAATGGCTTTCGTCGGCATGATGCGCGTCGCTGTCGACGGCACCGTTGCTGACGTGCACCGTGGTCGGCGGTTCCTGACCATCGAAGCACAGGTGCAAATGCACATCGACCAGTCGCGTCGCCAGGAACGCGATCAGTGCCAGCCAGAACCAGCGGCGGGATGCCCGATGCATGGAACGAGTATGGCAAAGGGCACACGCCGTGTGGAAGCCCGGACCCCGCGTCCGTTCATTATTAATGTGAACGGGTTCCGGCCTTGATCTGCAGGGTACTCATGGCGGAGCGGTACCTCTTTGCTCCCGTAGGGCAAAGGGCGCGCTTGCCGGCAGCTCCCTCGCTATGCACAATCGCGCATAACGAAGGGGAGCGAAAGTCATGCGACGACAATTGACCGGTGTGCTGGCCGCACTGCTGTTGCTGTGCAGCTTCAGCACGATTGCCGTCGGGGAAGACAAACCCGCATTGACCGTATTCGCCGCGGCCTCCCTCACCGACGTGCTGCAGCAGATCGGTACGGCCTATACGAACTCGAGCGGCGTGCCGGTGAAGTTCTCCTTCGCTGCCAGTTCTGCGCTGGCGAAGCAGATCGAATCGGGAGCCGGCGTCGATGTGTTCGTATCGGCCGACCAGGAATGGATGGACTATCTCGCGGGCCGCAAGCTCATCGACGCGGCATCGCGACGCGATGTGGTGGCGAACCGGCTCGCCCTGGTCGCCCCTGCGGACAGCAGTCTCAAGCTCAGGATCGAGCCGGGATTTGCGCTGCATGCGGCACTGGGCGAGAAAGGTCGCCTGGCCACGGGTGATCCGGATTCGGTACCGGTCGGGAAATACGCCAAGGCAGCGCTGACCTCGCTCGGCGTCTGGCAGGACATCGAACCGCGACTGGTGCGTGCCGAGAACGTGCGCGCAGCACTCGCGTTTGTCGCTCGCGGCGAAGTGCCCCTCGGCATCGTGTATCAGACCGACGCCAGGGCCGACCCGAAAGTCAGGCTGGTCGATCTGTTTCCGCAGTCCTCGCACACGCCGATCACGTATCCGGCCGCGGCGACTGCAACTGCGTCGCCGCAAGGCAAGGCATTCGTCGAGTTCCTTTCTTCAGCGACGGCGCGGGAGACCTTCGAGCGCGCCGGCTTCCAACCCCTTCCTGCCGACAGGAAACCATGAGTGCGCAGTCCGAAAACTTGCCGGCTGGCTGGTTTGGGGCGTACGATCTTACCTGTGTCTTACCGAGTATGGATCATGGCTGCCACTACCAGACTTTCCTCCAAGGGCCAGATCATCCTGCCCAAATCCGTGCGGGATACGCGCAAGTGGGGACCGGGCACCGAGTTCTCAGTTGAGAGCGTGGATGACGGTGTGTTGCTCCGGCCAGTACGGACCTTTGCACCATCGAAGATGAAGGATGTGCTGGGCTGTCTGAGGAAGCCAGGCAAGGCCCGGTCGATCGAGGATATGGATCAGTCAATCGCGAAGGGTGTAAGGAAGCGTCATGCGAGCGGTCGATACTAATGTTCTGATCAGACTTCTCACGCAGGACGAGCCAGCTCAAGCCGCACGGGTGGCGGCGCTTCTGAAGCGTGAGGAAATCTGGATTGCAAAGACAGTGCTTCTCGAAACAGTCTGGGTACTGCGCAGCCTCTACGATTTCGAGCAAGCACGGATCGTCGAGGCCTTGCGGGCGCTGGCCGGGCTTGAGCGGGTGTATCTCGAAGATCCTGCAACGGTCGCGTTTGCCTTCGAGCTTGCCGATTCCGGACTCGACCTGGCCGACGCGCTCCATGTGTCCAGCATGGGCCAAGCCAGATCTTTCGTGACCTTCGACGAGAAGCTCGTGGCGCGAGCACGAAAACTCGCGCCAGTGTCTGCACTCTGAATCGGACTCTCACGTGCAATCCAGCACGTGTCCGGCCAAGAAAAAAGCATGCATCCCCGCAGTGCGCCACTATCGTCGCGCGCGGGAAGCTGAAGAACTGTCGCGAGAAGCACTGCAGCAGAAGAATCGGGTTTGCACTTACTCCTGGGACGATGAAGGATCGCTGCTTCTCAGAGCGAGACTGCCTGCGGAAGCAGGCGTGCTGTTGCTCAAGGCGCTGGATTTGGCAATGGCTGAAATACCGGCTGAACCAGATGATCCTGCGGCCGAAGTCGTCGACACTTCCCGCAGAGAAGCATCAACCAGAAGACTGCCGCCCAGCGTTCGACGCGCCGATGCGCTTGCAACCGTCGCCGAGAGCTTCATCGAGAACGGCACCAATGCAATGAACGGGGGCGACAAGCATCAGATCGTCGTACACGTTTCCGCGGAAACGTTACGAGACGCTGCCGCCGGCTGCTGCGAATTCGAACACGGCCCGTCGATGCCAGCCGAGACCGCACGCCGCCTCGCATGCGACGCGAGCGTCGTCGCTCTTTTCGTGCCAGAGACCAGCGCCCAGAATGCTGCAACCCCGGATCAACGCGTTGACCGCTCAACGTCGGCCGCAAGACGCGCACGATTTCACCCGCGCTGCGTCGCGCATTAAGCACACGCGACCGCGGCTGCCGGTTTCCCGGTTGCACCAGCAAGCGCTTTGTCGACGCCCACCACATTCATCACTGGGCTCACGGCGGCGAGACCCGGCCATCGAACCTTGTGAGCCTGTGTCGCTTCCATCATCGCAAGGTGCACGAGGGTGGCGTGGCGATCCGGGTTCTGGACGACGGCGCGCTACGATTCCTCGGGCCTGACGGCAATGCACTCGATAGCGTGGCTCCTGGGCATACACGACCAGTTCCTGACTTGCCTGCCCTGCATCGCGAGCACGACATCGGCATCGATACGCGTACCGCCGTGACGCGCTGGGCCGGCGAAAGCATGGACTATGGGCTGGCGGTTCAGGTGTTGTTGCAGAAGAGGCGGAGGAGAGAAGTTTCTGCGGAAACGTAGACGTGAATCAGTGTTCACGCTGTCTGGCGACGGTGTTTACGACGGGCATGGCGACTATGGTTGAACGCGTCCCGGATCAATGCCTGATCCGAGGCCACACGATCACCGAGGGTGTTCTTGCCCGGATGGCTTTGGGGAGCCATCCGATGTCGGCTGCGCCTCGAAAGTAGTCGAAGAGTGGGATAGGCTCCAACTCGCATACGTCACGGCTACAGAGAATCAGAAATGGCAGACGGTGGGGACTGGACTGCGCAGGAGGTATCGCTCGTAGTTGCGGACTACCTGCAAATGTTTCGGCTTTTCCTGGCGGGGCAAAGGTTCAACAAGGCTGAGCATCTTCGGCGACTGCAAGAAATTATTGGCCGCTCCAAGGGATCGATTGAATTCAAGCGCTGCAACATCAGCGCCGTCCTTCGCGACATTGAAATGCAGTGGCTGCCCGGCTACGCACCACGACCCAACTATCAGCGCTTGTTGGCGGAGGAAGTCGTGCGGCAGATCGATGTTCAGCCGGAAATCGATCAAGCGGCGACACTCGATGCTGAACGGCCAGCCGTAGTACCGACGGATATGGATTTCACACGTATTCGCGTTGATGCCCCTCGATCGGACTTTGCTGTTCGTGAACAAATGACCAGGATGCAGATTCCCAGGAAGATGAAGCGGGACTACCTGGCACGAGAGGCGCGAAATGCGAGTCTCGGGCGTGCCGGGGAAGAGCTGGTGTTGGGTCTTGAAGAATGGCGATTGCGAACGGGCGGTCATGTTCATCTGGCTAATAGGATCGAACACATAGCCGCTAGCAACGATGCCGCCGGTTACGACATTCTTTCGTATGAGATCGATGGGCGCGAAAAATATATAGAGGTGAAGACCACTGCTTATGCGAAGGAGACACCGTTTTATATCAGCAAGCAGGAGATCGATTTCGCCGCCACAAACGAAGAGTCATATCGCCTTTATAGAGTTTTCGAGTTTCGCCTGGATCCAAAGCTGTTCGAACTTGCCGGAGCAATAGACAAACATTGCCTCCTGGATCCTGTTTCGTACCGGGCAAGTTTTTCATAAGCAGCGTCCCGGCCGATACCGGGAGGGCTCCCGTGAAACGGGACCACTGGATCGTCGGCTGTGCTCTCAGTGCCGCAGGAGATGGACCGCTATCAATCTCAGGCCACGCGCTCAGCTTCCTCAGCAGGCTCGACGCCCAACGGCGTACGGAACAGACGACTGCGGCGTTCGCGCCAGCGTTCGACGATGCCATGCAGTGCATCGAGTCCATCAGTCAGCGCCGCGGGGCCAGGATGCAGGATCGAGGTGGCGCGGATCTCATGGATCTCGCCATCGCGTACCGCGGGGATCGCCTGCCAGCCGCTGCGCCGTTCGATGGCTTCGCGGCGGAAAGGCTTGCCGTTCCAGGCGCTGACGATGATGTCGGGCGCGCGCCGCACGACTTCGTCGCCGTCCTCCACGATGCGCTCTTCGGTGCGTCGATGACGCGCCAGATCGGCGAAGCAGTTCGTGCCGCCGGCGATGGCGATCAGCTCTGACACCCAGCTGCTTGCGCTGATGGACGGCTCATCCCATTCCTCGAAGTAGATGCACGGCCGAACCTCCTGCGCCGAGCGACTGCGGATCGATTCGACCCGCCACTCCAGCGTGCTGGCGTAGTGCGCAGCGTCTTCTTCCCGGCCGACCATCGCGCCGACGACGCGGATCATGTCGAGGATGCCGCGCACCGAACGCTGGTTGAACAGATGCACTGCAACGCCCTGCTGCGCGAGCGCGCCGAGCGCGGCACCGTGCGCTTCGCCGAAGCCCAGCACGAGATCGGGCTCCAGGGCACAGATGCGATCGACGCGCGAGACGCCGTGTATGGGAACACGCGGCTTTTTGTGCTGCGAATCCGGCAGCCTCTCGACCGTACCGGCGAACCCCACGATGCGCCGGCCTTCGCCGAGCAGGCACAACGTTTCGGTGGTCTCTGCACTCAGACAGACGATGCGCGACGGATGTGTATTCATGGATTACAGCCCGGACCCTGTGCTCGAAGCTGGCGCCAGGCTGAAACAGACCATGGCTGCCGACTCCGAGTTCAATTCCTGACGCTCAATGCGACAGTCAGTGCCGCTACATCGATAGGACGAACGAGGAGCCCATCTTTTGACAGATCGTCGAAAAAAAACTTCGCCGGGTCTGTCGGGCCACTCCCGATCGACCGATGCATCTCACGGGGACATACATATAAGAGCATCGTCGCCGGCGCGTCGGGGCGTCGTTGGCCGGCGGCTGACTGGATCTGGCCGCTGAATGGCCGAATCGGACGAGATTGCCGGACTGTGCTGCCGTGTCGCGGCTGTATCTGTTGCATACAGCGGCGCAGGCAGGGACGTGCGACGGTATGGCGCGCGCCGCGACTACGCCGTCAGTCCCTGCGCGCTTTCACGCATTCGATCGTGCCGCTGTACTCCTTCTGGAACTGGGCACGTATGTGTTCGCAGACAGTGTCGCCCTCGTCGGCCGTCAGACCGAAGATCACCATCCGGCCGTCGCGCTCGTACTTCGAGCCGCGCGTGAAGCTCATGTACGCCGAATGGATGGAGGTGTTGTCGAACAGGCGCCGGTAACGCGGTTCGAGTTCGGCGGTACACGCCGAGGTGCGCTGTATGCATTCCTTGCAGCCGTCGATGACCTTGTCCCAGGCCTTGTGGCTGCGCAGGCGGCAATCCTCATCGCTCGCCATCGCGCCGAACAGCGCGAACTCATGCTTCAAGCCCGCACTCCTCCTTCGTCATTCCCGCGTAGGCGGGAATCCATGCTCGATTTCAGAGCTGGATCCCCGCCTACGCGGGGATGACGGGCTTAACTTAGTGCCATTCGTCTCCGAGATCGCTAACGCCATTACTCGCGCGCATCCCACGGCTGCGCGCGCTTACCGCCCGTCGTCATCGGCGCGGAAAAGCCGTTGTCATCTCGGACTGTTCAGACTCGTCTCGAGGTCGCCACGTCCGTTGCAAAGGCCGCCCATTGTGATGCTGCTTGCGTCATTCCTGCCTGCTCAGCGTCATCCATTAAGCCGCGCCGCGAAGGAAACCATAATCCGTGACGGCAACTCGATTTGTCATCGCATGATCTTCTCGAGCCCCGCCACACACAACGATTCGGTTGCTCCCCATCCCTCACTGCGCAGCCTTCGGCGCCCGCCTAACGATTCAGCGTCTGCATCTGCAGCGCGTGTTCCTTCACGAGGTTCATCGTCGACGTATCGGTGTCGAACACGCAGTAGAGACCCTGTGCCTCCTGCGGCGGATCGCCGACGAACGGGTCGCCGGGCTTCCACATGAAGTCGGCATTGGTGGTGCGGCCGGCGCCGCCCCA
>CAZBKC010000059.1:0-12375 GCA_964492345.1 uncultured Steroidobacter sp.
GGATTCATCCCCTCCCGCCTGCAGCACCTCGATCGATTTCTGCAGGCGCGCTATCTCGACAGCGGCAGACTGCCCGGCGCACTGACACTGATTCAGCGGCGCGGCGAGATCGCGCATTGCAGTGCGCTGGGACTGCGGGACGTCGAGCGGCAGCAGAAGGTGCAGGAGGACACGCTCTTTCGCATCTACTCGATGACCAAGCCGATCACCAGCGTGGCGTTCATGATGCTGGTCGAAGACGGGCTGGTCGCGCTCGAAGATCCCGTACATCGTTACATCCCGCAGTGGCGCGATCTCGGCGTATTCGAGGGCGGCTTCATCGGCACCTTCAGGACACGGCGACCGCTGCGACCGATGCTGATCGTCGACCTGCTGCGGCACACCTCGGGACTTACCTACGGATTCCAGCAGCGCACGAACGTCGACGCGGCGTATCGGCGTCTCAAGCTCGACGACTACTTCGGTGGGGGCACGACCCTCGACGGCATGATCGAGGCGCTCGCCGGACTGCCGCTCGAGTTCTCACCCGGGACGACCTGGAACTATTCCGTTTCCACCGATGTCCTCGGATATCTCGTCGGCAAGCTGTCAGGCCAACCGTTCGAACAATTCCTGCGGACACGCATTCTCGATCCGCTCGCCATGCATGACACGGACTTCCATGTGTCCGCTGGCAAGGTGTCGCGGCTGGCTGCATGTTACGCCGCGACGCCAGAAGCCGGCATGCGCCTCCAGGACGATCCGCAACGAAGCAAGTACCTGCGACCTCCGCACCTCGTATCGGGCGGCGGCGGACTGGTTTCGTCGGTCGCCGATTACCTGCGGTTCTGCCGGATGCTGCTGGCCGGCGGCACGCTCGACGGCGTCCGCATCGTGAGCCCGAAGACCGTCGAACTGATGACGAGCAATCACCTGCCGGACGGCAAGGAGCTTCCGGACCTCTCGGTCTCGCTCTTCAGCGAGGCGGCGTATGCGGGTGTCGGCTTCGGCCTTGGCTTCGCCGTGACGACGAACCCCGCGCGCACGCTGTTGCCGGGCACCGCCGGCGACTATTCCTGGGGCGGGCTCGCCAGCACCTATTTCTGGATCGATCCTCGCGAAGACATGATCGTCATCTTCATGACGCAGCTGATGCCTTCCACGACGTATCCGCTGCGGCGCGAACTGCGCACTGCAATCTACTCTGCATTCGCCTGACCTCGTTGCCTTCGCAACTGCCTCCCAGCGCACTGCAAATATTCGTCAAATGCAGCGACAGGGGTCAGTGCACGCGCCATAGAATACCGTCGTTACGAAAACGTCGACGTGTCGGCAGATGGACGTGACATGCCGATTCGAACGACTACCAACAACCGGCCAACGAACCGGGGGAATGGCGCCATGTGGATTCGCAAGATCGATCGTGACCTGCGCAGGGATGTCGACTCGCCGATGCCCACGCAGGCGGTCTCGAACGAGGAATTCATTCCCCGCCCGCAAACCGCACGACAGAAGCAGCTCGAATTTCTCATCGGCGAAATGGCGCAGCAGCGCGCGAAGAAGCTCAACATGGATCGCCGCAGCTTCATGGCCAGTTCCATGGGCCTGGCCACCTGCTTCGCTGCATCCAATCGCGTCTACGGCAAGGTCTTCGACGTCAGCGATGCGGAGACTTTCGAAATCGCAGCGATCGACGAGAAGTACCCGAAGGGCGAGTACTTCATCATCGATGTGCAGGCCCACTTCACCAACGGCATCGCCCTCAACTTCCGCAACAGCGAAACCGCGCGGAACATGGGCTTTCAACTGAAGGACGACGTGGCGTCGTACGGCTTCAGGAACTTCGTCAAGGAGATGTTCTTCGACAGCGAGACCAGCATGGTCGTCATCTCCGGCGTCCCGACGCGGGAGAATCAGCGGGCACCGGACGGCCGCGTGCTGGAGGGCGCCGAACGCAATCCGCCTTTCGCGATCCTGCCGAGCTGGCTGATGGGCGAGAAGAAGCGTGAGATCAATGACATGGCGGGCTCCCAGCGCGCCCTGTGCCAGGGCAACCTCGCGCCGAACCACTACTGGGACAAGGCCAACAACCGCATCGACAAGGCCGCAACCATCGAGCAGATGGAACGCGAACTCGAAAAGTACAGGATCGATTCATGGAAGTGGTACTGCCACACCGATCCGGGCCGCACCGGCAACGGCTTCCAGTGCGATGACGACAACGCGATGTGGTTCTACGAGGAATCGCGCAAGCGCGGCATGAAGCTCATCAGCGTACACAAGGGCTATTCGTACCAGTCGCGACAGCTCGGCCATCTCGCCAATCCCAGGGACATGGAGAAGGCGGCACTGCAGAACCCCGACTTCAACTTTGTCGTCTATCACTCGGCGATCAAGCACGGCCCGAACGAACCCAACTACCTCGACAGCAACAAGTTCGACCCGACCACGGGCGATTTCGAGTGGCATTCGATCCTGATGGACATCAAGAAGCGCAATCCGAAGATCAACAACATCTACCCGGAAGTCGGCAGCTTCTTCAATGCGCTGGTGGTCGCGGATCCGGTGCTGTGCATGCACGGCATGGGCAAGAACATCAAGCACTACGGTGCCGACCACGTCGTCTGGGGCACCGACTGCCTGTGGTGGGGCTCGCCGCAGTGGGCCATCGAGGCCTTCAAGCGCTTCGACATCTCCGACGAGTTCTGCGAAAAGTTCGGCTACTCCAAGATCAGCCGCGAGGACAAGGCAAAGATCCTCGGCCTCAATGCGGCGAAGCTCTACAACGTCGACGTCAAGGCGAAGCGCAACGCCATTCCCGGCGACGGACTGGAGAAGGCCAAAATGGCGTACCTCGCCAACGGCGGCCAGCGCCAGAACGCCGCATACGGCTGGGTGCGCGCCAATGACTAAGCCTGGACGCAAGACAATCGGGAGCCGCAAAAGACCGCATGAAGGATTCAACGATTGTTCTTTTATGCGGTCTTTTGCGGCCTGTCTCTCTGCTGTTCTCCTGTTTTCACTCTCGGCTACCGCGAAGGCACAGCAGCCCCAGACGCACTTTCACCACGTCCACCTGAACTCGACCGATCCGGCGGCGGCGATCGATTTCTATTCGGGCAAGTTCAAGGCACGCAAGGAAAAATTCGCCGGGATGCTGGACGCCGTGTGGACCGGCGATTCGTGGCTGCTGTTTACGAAAGTCGATTCGCCACCGCCCGCCGAGCTGATCTCCGGCATCTGGCACATCGGCTGGGGTGCCGAGGACATGCAGTCGACATACCAGAAGCAGGTCGACAGCGGCACGAAGTTCGCCACGCCGATCACCGACATCAGCGAAATGGTGGGCGGCAATCGACCGTTCTTCTACGCGTATGTCGACGGCCCCGATCATGCGCTGATCGAACTCAATACGGCACGCCACCATGACTTCGGGCATGTCCACATGTTCAGCACCGATCCGCCGGCGACAGGCGAGTGGTATGCAAGACATTTCGGCTGGCGCGCGGTGGCGCAGAAGGACAAGCGGGAATTTCGCGGCAACCCGATCGGACCGGCCGCGTTCGTCTCGGCGGATCATGTGAGCATGATCATCTACCCGGTCGAGCACGTCCGGAAGAACGCCCCTGAGGCGTGGCAGGGCCGCGCGGAGTTCGCCCCGACCCGCGGTCGCGTGATCGATCACCTCGGGTTCTCCGTGAGCGATCTGGATGCAACGCTCGATCGTCTGCGCAAGGCCGCAGTCACGGTGACTGCCGAGCCGAAGGAGATCGCCGGCGGGCGCCTGCGCTATGCCTTCATCGAAGGTCCCGACAAGGTCGCCATCGAACTGCTGGAGGATCACAGCCAGACGCCGGCACCGATCGCCGAGTAACCCCTGAAAGTAACCCGTTGAGTGGATGCCCGCTTTTTCCGGCCCCCTGTAGCGGCGGGCTGTGCTCGCACTGCAACGTTTCCCCGCCGTCGTTGTCCGTCTATATTCGGCCGGCATATTCGCAATGCTGTGACCCCAGCCGGGTGCCTGAAACACCTTTTCGCCAGGAGAATCCGCCATGGCTCGATTGACCATCAACGGCACCACGCGCGATATCGACGTCGATCCGAATACTCCGCTGTTGTGGGTGCTGCGGGAACAGGCGGGCCTCACCGGGGCCAAGTACGGTTGCGGCGTTGCCCAGTGCGGTGCATGCACCGTACATCTCGATGGCCATCCGGTGCGAGCATGCATGCTGCCTGTCAGCGCGCTGACAGCGGCGCAGAAGATCACCACCATCGAAGGGCTGTCGAAGGACGGTTCGCATCCGGTGCAGCAGGCCTGGTTGAAGCTCGACGTGCCGCAATGCGGCTATTGCCAGCCGGGCATGATCATGGCCGCCGCGGGGTTGTTGCAGAGCATCCCGAAGCCTACGGATGCGGACATCGATGCGCAGATCACCAACATCTGTCGCTGCGGCACTTACAACCGGGTGCGTGAGGCCATCAAGCTGGCCGCTTCGAACATCGCCGCCACGCCGAGCACCTGAGGGACGCACCATGACACTGGCAGCAACACCGGTCTCGCGCCGCAGCTTCCTGGTTGGCTCCGCCTCTGCGATTGGCGGCCTGTCATTGGGCTTTCACGTTCCGTTCGCACAGGCGGCAGCGGCCGCAGCAGCGAGCGAGGTGAACGCATGGGTCGTGATCAAACCCGACGACACGGTCGTCATCCGCATTGCGCGCTCCGAGATGGGACAGGGCACGCTTACCGGTCTCGCGCAGCTCGTCGCCGAGGAACTCGACTGCGACTGGTCCAAGGTGACGACCGAATATCCGACGCCCGGCGAGAACCTCGCCCGCAATCGCGTCTGGGGCAACTACGCGACGGGCGGCAGTCGCGGCATTCGCGATTCGCATGACTACGTGCGCAAGGGCGGTGCCGCGGCACGCGAGATGCTGATCGCTGCCGCAGCCGCCGACTGGAAAGTGCCTGCCGCCGAGTGTTTCGCGGCCAACAGCGTGATCACCCATCGGCCGAGCAGCCGCAAGGTGTCGTTCGGCAAAGTGGCCACGGCCGCCGCGAGCATGACGCCGCCGCAGGACGTCGCTCTCAAGGATCCGAAGCAGTGGAAGATCGCGGGCAAGCCGCTCGCACGACTGGATACCGCGGACAAGCTCACGGGCAAGCAGATCTACGGCACGGATCTGCAATTGCCGGGCATGCTGAATGCGACGGTGCGCGCCTGTCCGAATTTCGGCGGCAAAGTGAAGAGCTTCGACGCCGCGGCCGTGGCCAGGATGCCGGGCGTGCGCAAAGTGTTGCAGATCGATGCGCAGACCGTCGCTGTCGTTGCCGACACCTGGTGGCAGGCGAAGACTGCGATGGATGCATTGCCTGTCGTGTGGGACGAAGGCCCGAACACGGGCGTGTCCAGCGAATCCATCGCCGCCATGCTCAAGGAAGGGCTCGATGCGAAGGACGCATTCGTCAACACCGAGGCAGGCGATGCGCCCGCGGTGCTGGCGACTGCAACCCGGAAGATCTCCGCCGTCTACGCCTATCCGTACCAGAACCACGCGACCATGGAGCCGATGAACGCGACCGCGCGTTACACGCCGCAGAAATGCGAAGTGTGGGTGCCGACCCAGAACGGCGAAGCGAGCCTGGCCGCTGCCGCCGAGGCTGCGGGCCTGCCGGTCCGCCAGTGCGAGGTCTACAAGCTGCATCTGGGCGGCGGCTTCGGCCGGCGCGGAAATTTCCAGGATTACGTCCGCCAGTCGGTGCTCATCGCCAAGGAGCTGCCCGGCACGCCGGTCAAACTCATCTGGACGCGCGAAGAAGACATGCTGCACGGCGCGTATCATCCGACCACGCAGTGCAAGCTCACCGGCGCACTGGATGACGAAGGCAACCTGACGGCCCTGCACATGCGCATCTCCGGCCAGTCCATTCTCGCGGCCGTCCGGCCCGAAGGCATGCAAGGCGGCAAGGATCCTGCCGTCTTTCAGGGACTGAATCTCACCGGTGCGGAAGGTCACTTCGGTTACACCGTTGCGAACCTGCTCATCGATCACGCCATGCGCAATCCGCCGGTCCCGCCCGGATTCTGGCGCGGCGTGAATCTCAACCAGAATGCGCTGTACGTGGAATGCTTCCTCGATGAGCTGGCGCATGAGGCTGGCGTCGAGCCGCTGACCTTCCGTCGCAAACTGATGAAGAACCATCCCAAGCATCTCGCGGTGCTGGAAGCGGCGGCGAAAGGCATTGGCTGGGAAACCCCGGCGCCGCAGGGCGTGCATCGCGGCCTCGCGCAGATCATGGGATTCGGCAGCTATGTCGCGGCTGCAGCCGAGGTTTCCGTGACCGACGGACAGCTCAAGATTCATCGCATCGTCGCAGCGACCGACACCGGCTACATCGTCAATCCCGCGCAGACGGAGCGGCAGGTCGAAGGATCGTTCGTCTACGGGCTGTCGGCTGCGCTGTACGGCGAATGTACGGTCAAGGGTGGTCGCATGGTGGAGGACAACTTCCACACGTACCGGGTGATGCGCATGGCGCAGATGCCGCCGGTCGAGACGCACATCGTGCCGACGGGCGGCTTCTGGGGCGGCGTCGGCGAGCCGACCATCGCGGTGGCGGCGCCCGCGGTGCTCAATGCGATCTTCGCCGCCACTGGCAAGCGCATTCGAACCTTGCCACTGAAGGACCAAAGCCTCGCATGAGCGATCGGACACGCATGCTGGTTGCGGCGGCGATGATCGCCGCACCGGCATGGGCGCTCGGGGATTCGCCGCCTGGCGCCGCATCGTGCATGGGTTGTCATCCTGCGGCGGCGAACGCAGGTCCCGTACCCTCGCTGTCGACGCTCACGGCCGAGCAGATCGAAACGGCGATGCAGGCATTTCGTGCCGGCACCCGTCCGGCGACGGTGATGGACCGCATTGCCAAAGGATTTACGGATGAAGAGGCTCGCGCCATGGCGCAGTGGTATGCGCGACCCGCAGCGCAGTAGCCGCCGTAGCGTGCTGGGCGGCCTTGCTGCAGGCGGCGTGCTTGCAGCGATCGGTTTTCGCGTCGCGCGCGCGGCAGGCGCGTCTGCGCCGCGCGTGGTCGTCATCGGCGGCGGTTTCGCCGGTGCGAGCTGCGCGCGACTGGTGAAACGCGAGGATAGCGCCATCGCCGTGACGCTCGTCGAACCGAATGCGACGTATGTCGCCTGTCCTTTCAGCAACTCCGTCATCGCGGGTCTGCGACAGCTCGATCAGCAGACGTTCGGCTATGACAAGCTGCGCGCCTACGGCATCGATGTGATGCATCGTCGCGTCACCGCTGTCGATGCGCAGCGTCGCAGCGTGCGTCTCGATGACGGCAAGGACCTGGCCTACGACCGCCTCGTGGTCGCGCCCGGCGTGGACCTGCGCTTCGATGCGATCCCCGGTTACACGCAGTCCGCCGCGGAAGTCATACCGCATGCCTGGAAGGCGGGCGAACAGACGTTGCTGCTGCGCCGGCAGCTCGAAGCGATGCAGGACGGCGGCGTGGTCGTGATGTCCGCGCCCGCGAATCCGTTCCGATGCCCGCCGGGACCGTACGAGCGGGCGAGTCTCATCGCCCACTATCTCAAGACTCGCAAGCCCCGTTCCAAACTGATCCTGCTCGATGCCAAGGATGCCTTCTCCAAGCAGAAGCTCTTCGAAGCGGCCTGGAAGGAGCTGTATCCCGGCATGATCGAATGGGTGCCCTTGTCGTTCGGCGGGCAGGTGACGCGCATCGATGCAACCACCCGTACGTTCGTCACCGAGTTCGGTACGCATCGGGCGGATGTGGCGAATGTGATTCCGCCGCAGCGTGCTGCAGCCATTGCGCAGATTGCGGGCGTCGCCGACCAGACCGGTTGGTGCTCCGTGGATCCGGTGACGTTCGAATCGAAGTCGCAGCCGGGCGTGCATGTCATCGGCGACGCGATCATTGCCGGGGGCATGCCGAAGTCCGCCTTTGCTGCCGACTCGCAGGCTCGTGTGTGCGCCAGCGCGATCGTCGATCTGCTGCGCGCTCGAACACCTGCGGTGCCGAAACTCATCAATACCTGCTACAGCCTCGTCGCTCCCGATTACGGGATTTCGATTGCAGGTGTGTATCAGCCGGCGAATGGTCTGCTGGTCGACGTGCGGGGCGCGGGCGGCGTGAGTGCGCTCGACGCTCCGAAGTCCGTGCGCGCGCAGGAGGCAACCTACGCGGAGGCATGGTTCAAGACTCTCACCCGGAGTGTGTTCGGATGAGAGTGGCATTGTCGATGCTGCTCGCCTCCGCATCCGTGGCTGCTGCCGCACCGCGCACCTATGTGATCGATGACGATGCGATTGCAGCGCCGCTCACGGCGCAAGCAGGCGATGCAGGCAAAGGCGCAGCGCTCATGCAACAGCGACAGAAGAGCCTGTGCGTGCTGTGTCATTCCGGGCCGTTTCCCGAGGCGCACTTGCAAGGCAGCATCGCTCCCTCCCTGGCGGGCGTGGGCGGCCGGTTGTCGGCGGGGCAACTGCGTCTGCGCATCGTCGACATGAAGCAGCTGAACCCGCAGAGCATCATGCCCGCGTACTACGCCACGGAGTACGGCGATGACTCGCGTGTCGCTCCCGACTGGCGGGGCAAGCCCATCCTCGACGCTGCCGAGATCGAAGATCTCGTGGCCTATCTGCAGACATTGAAGTGATGCACGACGAGTTCCCTCCTCGCAGGCTCGATCGGCGCGCACTGATACTGGCGGGCGCCGCGGGCCTGATGGCGTTCGCTGTTCCGTTGTCTGCTCGCGCCGCTCGACCGACGCTGGACGAGGCGATCCGCTCGTTCGCAGGCGGTGCGGCGGTGCGCGAGGGGCGCATCAACTTCGAGATATCGCCGCTGGTCGAGAACGGCAATGCTGTACCCGTCAGCATCGACGTCGACAGCCCGATGACGCCCGAGAATCATGTGCGGCGCATCGCGCTCTTCAACGAGAAGAATCCGCAGGCCGATATCGTCGTCTTCCATATCGGTCCACGGGCCGGCAGGGCGCACGTGGCGACTCGCATCCGCCTCGCCACGTCGCAGGTGGTCGCTGCGCTCGCCGAATTGAGCGATGGCAGCGTCTGGATCAGCAAGGCCGAAGTCATCGTCACGCTGGCGGCCTGCATCGAGGACATTTCCCAGGCATGACACGCGCACTCGTCAATGTTCCCAGCACCGCCGCCCGCGGCGAGATCATCGAGATTCGCGCGATGGTCGCGCACGTCATGGAAACCGGATATCGCGAAGGACTGAACGGCGCCGTCATTCCCAGAAACATCATCAGGAAATTCGTGTGCAGATACGACGGCGAGGAAGTTTTCTCTGCCGATCTGTTTCCCGCGATTGCTGCCAATCCGTACATCGCTTTCAGCACCATCGCCACAACCAGCGGCACGATTGCATTCGAATGGACCGATGACCAGGGCGGGACACAGAGCGCATCCGCCGAGATCACGGTGACGTGATGATCCTCCGTCTGGCGTTGCTCGTGACGCTCGTCTTCCTGTCGATGAGCACGAGCCTTGCCGAGATCCGGCCGCAGGACAGGCGTTCAGGTTTCGAGTTCATGTCGCCGCAGACGCAGGCCATGCAGACGGATGCCACGAGCAATCCGGGCATGCTCTGGGTGCTCGATGGCGAACGCCTATGGCGCGACGCCACCGGCAACGAAGGTAAGTCCTGTGCAAGCTGTCATGGCGATGCTGCAAAGAGCATGCGTGGTGTTGCCGCGCGTTATCCCGCATTTGACGACAGCTCGAAGGGGCCCATCGATCTTGCGGGACGCATCAACCGTTGTCGTCAGGATCGGCAATCGGCCGCGCCGCTCGATCGCGAAAGCCATGAACTGCTGGCGCTGGCGACCTACGTCGCCTACCAATCGCACGGCCTGCCGATCGCGCCAGCGGCCGATGCCCGGCTGGAATCATTCAGGGAGAACGGCCGGCGCTGGTTCGAGCGACCGCTGGGACAGCTGCAACTTTCCTGCGCTGCCTGTCACGACGATCGTTCGGGCGCGCGTCTCGGCGGGAGCGTCATCCCGCAGGCGCATCCGACGGGTTACCCGCTGTATCGGTTGGAATGGCAGACCGTCGGTTCGCTGCAGCGTCGTCTGCGGGGCTGTCTCGTGGGCGTGCGTGCCGCGCCGTTCGAGTTCGGTGCGCCAGAGTATGTGGATATCGAGCTGTTCCTGATGTCACGCGCCGCCGGATTGAAAATGGAAACGCCGGCCGTCAGGCCCTAGTTGCCTGTAACCCCAATGAAAACCAGAGACCCCCGGATCGCCGATGGCGGCGGCATCGTCTACTCGACCGGTGTCGGCGAACGCTGTCCCAATTGCCTGCGTGCCGTCGCCGAATGCGTCTGCAGGAAAGGCACGCCCGGCAAGACCAGCAGCGATGGCGTGGTGCGCGTCAGCCGCGAAACGCAGGGCCGCAAGGGCAAGGGTGTGACCGTCATCAGCGGTCTCGGCCTGTCGGCCGACGATCTGGCAACGCTCGCGACCGAACTCAAGAAAAAATGCGGGTCGGGTGGCGGCGTAGAGAACGGACGCATCGAAATCCAGGGCGACCATCGCGATCGCCTGGTCGAGGAGCTGATGCGTCGCGGGTGGAAGGCGAAACGCGCCGGCGGCTGACCCGGATCCCTCCAAAGCAAAGAATGACACTTATTCCCTTTGCCCTGATTCCCAAATGCGCGGCGATTGCCGAATATCCGTCGGCTTTCCATCGCCTCCAGGAGTCATGCATGAAAACCCGCACCCTGACCTTGATCGTCGCCGCACTGCTGGGCACCGGCACCGCCGTCGCCGCCCCGGTGACCTACAACATCGATCCTGCACACACGTATCCGAGCTTCGAAGCGGACCATCTGGGCGGACTGTCGATTTGGCGCGGCAAGCTCAATGCGACGTCGGGAACGGTTATCTACGACAAGGAAGCCAGAGCTGGAACCGTCGACATCAAGATCGACGTGGCCTCGATCGACTTCGGCAACGACAAGCTCAATGAACACGCGAAGAGCCCGGATATCTTCGACGTGGCGAAGTTCCCGACCGCGACCTACAAGGGCAAGCTCGCCGGCTTCAAGGACGGCGGCCCAACCGAAGTCGATGGCACGCTGGAACTGCACGGCGTGAGCAAGCCGGTCAAGCTGCAGATCAACAGCTTTCTGTGCAAGCCCAATCCCATGAACAAGAAGGAAACCTGCGGCGCCGATGCCAGCGCGACCATCAATCGCGAAGACTTCGGTGTCAGTTACGGCAAGGCGTACGGCTTCAAGCAGGAAGTAAAGCTGCAGATCCAGGTCGAGGCGGTGAAGGCGGATTGATAGTAGATTGTTGACAGCTGGACGGCCGAAGCTCTGAGGGGTTCGGCCGTTTCCAGCATCAACCGTCAACTGGCCTTTTCGCGATCCACGCGCGGCCCCGTCTCGATCGGCGCGGCATCTACGCGACTGGATGCTCTCGCGCTGCCCTTTCGCCGCGAACCGAGCACGCCAGCGCGGCAATGATGAACAGCAGTCCGGCCCATGGAATGAAGCGCGGCGGCATCATCGTCCAGGCCGTCGCACCGATGGTGGCTCCCGCGGAGCCACCGAGGTAGGTAACCGACGAGTTGAGCGCAATCGTCGCAGCAGCCAGCATCGGAGCGACCGCGAACAGGCGCGCCTGCTGCACGGCGGGAAAGCCCGCGCCGCCCAGACTCCAGAGAAACTGCACGACGAAGACGCCAACGAGCCAGCCCGCGGCCAGCGGCCATAGCAGCAACATCGCCGCTGCCGCGATATTGCACTTGTAGGCCACGTTGGCAGCACCGACTTTGCGGACGAGGCGCACACTCAGTACGTTGCCGATCAGGCCGCCGATACCCGACACGAAGAACAACGCCGCCAGTGTCGCTCCCGACACTCCCTGCACCGCCTTGGCGATCGGCGCCAGAAAACTGAACATGACGCTGCCGCCGACACTGGTAAGCGCCGTCGCTGCCGTCAGCCAGCGCAACGCCGGCGATCTGAACACCTGATACCAGCGGGCGAGACTCAGCGGGGTCGTGCGGACACCCGCAGGGATCGACCACCAGACCAGTATCGCGATGATGCCGCTGGCCACTCCGATGAAAACGAATGACACGCGCCAGCCGAAGGTACTGCCGATCATCACTGACAACGGATTGCCGACGACCGAACCGATGGCCCAGCCGACCATGAGCTTGCCCAGCGTCGGTGCGCGTTCGCTTTCCGGCACGAGCATGCTCACCGTCGCGGCGACCTGCGGCGTGTAGACGGCGGACGTCACGGCCGCGAGGATTCGCATCCACAGCAGTTGATCGTAGGTCTGGCTGAACGCGCTGCCGAGATTGGCGGTGTGTGCCGTC
>CAZBKC010000060.1:0-12162 GCA_964492345.1 uncultured Steroidobacter sp.
CGCCAGGTGCAGTCGGTGCAGGACCTGCTGCACGGCGAGGCCGGCATCAGCATCACCAACAACGGCGGCCTCGGAAAACTCAGCTCCATGTTCATTCGCGGCACGGATGCGGATCAGATCCTGGTGCTGGTGAATGGCGTGCGCGTCGGTTCGACCACAGCCGGCACCACGCGCTTCGAATTCATCCCGGTCGACCAGATCGAACGCATCGAGATCGTGCGCGGCCCGCGCTCCAGCCTCTACGGCGCCGACGCGATCGGCGGCGTGATCCAGATCTTCACGCGCGATGCCTCGGGCCCGGCGGTATCGGTCGGCAGCGGTTCGCACGACACCTACAATGCCGCCGGCAGCTTCGGGCTCAAAGGCGAGAACGCCTGGCTGAGCGTCTCCGGCAATTACATCGAATCGCAGGGTTTCAATTCGTGCCGTCCCTCGCCGGTGTTCGGCGGCTTCTACAGCGGCGGCTGCTTCACCGATGAACCCGATGACGATGGCTATCGCAATGCCTCCGGTTCGCTGCGCACCGGTTATCGCTGGGGCGACACGGCGGAAGTCGAGGCCAACGTGCTGTATGCCTCGGGTCATACCGAGTACGACGGCAGCTTCGGCAACGAAACCGATTTCACCGAAGCCGTCTATGCGCTCAAGGGCAAGGTTGCTGCTGCCTCGAACTGGGACCTGACGCTGCAGCTCGGACTGAGCCAGGACGACTCCGACGATTTCTCGAACGGCATCTACGTCAGCACGATCGATACCGAGCGACGCAATGCGAGCCTGCAGTCGGACTGGACCGTGGCCGACGGCCAGATCCTCACGCTCGGCGTCGACTATCTCGACGACCGCGTCGACAGCACTACGCCCTACGACGAAACCTCGCGCGACAACACGGGTGTGTTCGGCCAGTATGCCGGCCGCTTCGGCGATCACCAGTTACTCGCCTCGGTACGCAGCGACGACAACGAACAGTTCGGCCAGCACACCACCGGCGGTCTCGGCTGGAAATGGTTCGCCGAAGACTACCTGGCGTTCTCCGTGGCCTGGGGCACGGCCTTTCTCGCCCCGAGCTTCAACGACCTCTACTACCCGGGATTCAGCAATCCCGACCTGCAGCCGGAAGAATCGGACAGTGTCGAACTCGGCATCAGCGGTACGGTGGCGGATACGACCTGGTCGGTGTCGGCCTTCGAAACCAACGTCGATGACCTGATTGCATTCGACTCCGCCACCTTCATGCCGCAGAACATCAGCGAAGCGCGCATCCGCGGCATCGAAGCACAGGCGCGGACGCAGTTCGATCGCTGGAGCCTCGGCCTCACATACACGCACCTCGATCCGCGCAACCGCGAGTCGGACAACCTTCTGCCGCGGCGCCCGGAGGATGCCGGCCGTATCGACGTCTCATACGGCACAGATACGTTCTCCCTGGGCACGACCGTGAATGTCGTGGGCTCGCGTTACGACAACGTGTCCAACAGTCTGAAGCTCGACGGCTACACGACGGTGGATCTGCTCGCACAGTTCCGCTTCGGCGCGGGCTGGTCTGTGCAGGGCAGGATCGCGAATGCATTCGACGAGGACTACGAGACGGCCGCGTACTACTACCAGGACGGCCGGTCGTATTTCGTGACGCTGGGCTATCAACCGAAGTAACCGTCGGATGCTGCGTTCTGCCTGTGAGGCCGGCTTTAGCCGGCCTGCGGATGTCACAAGGTCGGAAACCAGATCCTCTGTGCTCACTTGTGCTCGTTTGTGTACTTCTGCTCTTTCCGACTCTTGCGCATTTCGCTGAACAGCCGGTCGAGGGCGCGACCCAGTTCCTCGATGGTGTTCGGCTTCAGGATCAGTTCGCGGATACCGCTGGCGCGCGCCGTCTCCTTGTCTTCGGGGCGCACGTAGCCCGTCGTCATCACGATCGGTACATCGGGCCGCTGCTGCAATATGGCGCGCGCCAGATTGAAACCCGACATGCCGGGCATGGAAAGATCGGTGACGACGACATCGAACGCCTGCGGGGACTGCGTGAATGCCTGCAGCGCCTGCGAGGGATCTGAGAAACCGCTGACCCTGTAGCCCATGCGTTCCAGCACGCGTTGGCCGAGAAATACCAGCGACTCTTCGTCGTCGATATACATGACGTGTTCGCCGCCGCCAGCTGCCGGTTCCTGCTGCACGTTTTCCGCGAGTACGACGTTGGACGACGCCGCGGGCAGATAGATCCGGAATGTCGTGCCCTTGCCGGGCTGGCTGTAGGCAGTCACCGCGCCCGAATGCGCGCGAACGATGCCGTGAACCACCGACAGTCCAAGGCCGGTGCCCTGACCCGCAGGCTTGGTCGTGAAGAACGGATCGAAGACGCGGTCCAGCGTCGCGCGATCCATGCCGCAGCCGTTGTCGCTGACGGTGATGCGCGCGTAGTGACCGACCTGCAGGTCCTGCGTCGTCACGATCTCGCCGGCATGAATGGTCGCGGCATCGACCGTGACTTCGAGCTGACCGGGCGCGTCGCCGATGGCGTGAGCGGCATTGGTGGCCAGGTTCATGATGATCTGGTGGATCTGCGTGACGTCGACCATGACCGGCGGCACATCGGGACGGAACACCGGCACGATACTGATCATCGCCGGCAACGTCGCACGCAGCAGCTTCAATGCCTCTTCGACGACGGGGCGCAGCTCGACGACCTCGGGGCGCGATTCGCCCTGCCGCCCGAACGACAGGATCTGGCGCACGAGTTCGGTGGCGCGCGCGGCGGCGCGCTCGACTTCATCGAGGCTCGTCTGCACCGGATGGTCGGGAGGCAGGTCGGCGACCGCGAGCCTGGTGTTGCCGCGAATCGCCAGCAGCAGGTTGTTGAAGTCATGCGCGATGCCACCGGACAGGGTGCCCAGCGCTTCCAGCTTCTGGGAATGAAGCTGCAGTTGCTCGGCGCGCTTGCGCGCGGTCACGTCGGTCAGAAATCCATGCCATACGATCGCACCGCTCTCCTCGCGCAGCGGCATGACATTGATCTCCACCCATATTTCACCGCGTTCGGGATGACGCACGCGATACTCCATGCTCCATGGTGTCATGGTCTCGGCGGAGCGCCTGGTGGCTTCGGACAGGCGCCGCAGATCGTCGGGATGCACGAGTTCGCGGAGGAAGCCGGCGTCGGGGTGCTGCGGATCCGGCACATGGCCGTAGATGTCGCGGATTCCCGGGCCGACGAAAGGGAGTGAAAAGTTTCCCGCGGCGTCGAGGCGAAACGAATGCAGCACGCCCGGGGCGGTGGTGGCGATGGTCGTCAGGCGATCGCGTTCCGCTCGCAGGCTCTCGCGCAACTGGCGTTCGTCGTGCAGGTCGAAGTTGGCCCCGCACCAGCGCACGATCTCGCCCGCTGCATTGCGAATCGGAACGGCTCGTGCCTTGAACCAGCGATACTCACTGTTCCAGGCACGAATGCGGCTTTCCGCGCTGTATGACAATCCCGTCGCGACGCAGCGCAACCAGTTGTCCATGACCGCAGCGCGTTCGTCCGGGTGAAAACATTCGAGCCAGCGCCCGGCCAGCAATTCCGGCTCGGGATAGCCGGTGTACTCCGTCCAGCGCCAGTTGAGGAAATCGGGCTTGCCGTTGCGATCGCAGGTGAACACGAGCTGGGGCAGCGAGTCGGCGAGCTGGCGAAAGCTGTGTTCGGACTCGCGCATGGCCGATTCGGCCTGCTTGCGCTGCGTGATGTCCTCGGCGATTCCGATGATGCGCACGGTACGCCCGGTCTCGTCGCAGATACGCTTGCCGTGATCGAAGATCCAGCGCACCTCGCCGTCGGGACGAACGATGCGGAACTCGAACCGGTAGGTTTCGTCGCGGGTGCGGTTCAGCCAGTGCTCGTAGCGCTCGGAGATATCGGGCCGATCGTCTGGATGAATGCTGTCCATCCACACCCGGTGCCGCGCGTACAGATCCTGAGCCGTGCGGCCCCACACCCGTTCGAACGATGGGCTGGCGAACACCACCTGCTCTTGCGGGTACAGGTCGTACACCCAGATGATGTGACTGGTCATGGAGGCGAACTGCGAAAACAGTTCGCCGAAAGACGCCGCACCGGTCACGCCCTGATCCACAGGCCCCCTCCCCTTCGCCGCTGAACGGCGCGACTTACAACCGCGGCATGGTCACGCAGTACCGATGTCGAACTGAAGCTGCAGAAACCGCAGTTGGATTCGGGCAGGAGTGTAAGGCCGCGCCTCGACGGTGTCAGGAAACTCCGCGCAGACGGGCCCAGAGCTGGGCGAGCGGACCGCCGGCGGGACGCGCCATCGGCTTCATGGTCTTGCGGTGCGCAGCCGGGTACGCGGTCGCCCGCGTCGAATCGTGAATCCAGCGACCCTGCTCGCCGGTCTGCGTGGGCGTGAACTCCACGATTTGCAGATCGGGCGCTTCCAGCCGGCGCAACTGCTCTTCGGTCACCTCACGTTCGAAGACGCCCGTTGCCACCTGCCACTCCCACACGGCATCGCCGCGATCGCTGCATACCGCGCGACCGGACTTGCGCGCCGGGCCGCGGGCGACGGGTTGGAGAGGCAGGAAGGGGCTCGAAGTCAGGGTAGTCACAATCGCTCCGCAGTTGGCGCCGCGCTGCCCTGCGACATGCAGGGTTCGGCGGGCACAGAGCAACTATCGTCCCGGGATGGCGCTTGGTGGATGAGGTTTCCCCTGATCGCAGGCCAGTTGGCGCACGAGTTTCAGGAACTGCGCGGCACGACGATGTGCGGCACAGGACTGCCTTTGCCGGCGGCAAGAAATTGCCGCATGCCGGGAAGAAGCGGCTGGTGGTTAGCGGTTAGGCGGCGCAACAGCGCTCTGACTATCCGCCAACCTCTAACCGCTTCTTTCTTACTCAGTGAGGCTGGCTGCGGCTCCGGCTCCATTGCTTCATTTTCGGCATCGAGCTGCGGCGCGCGGACAGCCTGCTCAGTTTCGGCACAATGCCCTCGAGCTGGCCGCGAGCGACCGGGAACAGGTGGCAGAAGGGCTCAATCACTGAAGCCAGACTGCTCGAACTCGGCGTCGTCATCGGCAAGCCCGGACGCTGTCATATCGATCTGAGCCACACGATCGAAGACGGCTTGATCACGTACAAAGGCCTGCCTGCCCCGTTGATCTGCGATCACCTGAGTCGCGCAGCCTCGCGCGCGCTGTATGCCGAAGGCACCGAGTTCCAGATCGGCAGGATCACGATGGTGCCCAACACCGATCGTCGAACACCTGCGCGGGCTCGAGCAGTTGCCGGTCAGCGGCCTGCGCTTTTCGGCTGTGCCGCCGAAGGTGCGCGCGATGGGGACTTTTCCCGTGCGGGCGTTCGCGACGTTCTGATCTCGACTTATGACAGCGCGCGTGATGTGACTGTCGCCATCCTTGACACTGCACGCGCTCAGGTTCGGCATTTCCCCTGCCAGCGCCACGAACCCGCCGATGTGTGGCTCGAATACACCGATTTGCGGTCAGCATCGGAATACCGAAGTCGCCGCGACTGCGGCTATCATGGGCCCGGGAGGATCGCTATGTCTTCTGTGCTCAAACCCGCGGCGAGCTCACCGGGTGGTGTCGAACTGCCCTTCGCAAGCTACGCGCAGATCATCCGCATGCTGGTCCCGCCGGCCGAGCGCATCAGTTTCTATGATGCAGCCGCCAGCGCTCTGTGGATCAACGACGGCGTCGAAGAACCCGACTTCCGCATGCACGTCGAACTCGCACTGACCCGCTCCCGTCAGTCCGCTGCGCCGGCGTCCGCTGCTGCAGGGACGCACCCCGACGACGATGCTGCTTTTGTATTCGTCGTTCGCAATACACACAACGCAGTCGTCGGCGCCATCGGCATCGCCTGTCGCAACCTGCCCAGCGGTGCCCGCTTCCGTAGTGCCGACGCGGTGGAACGCATGCTTGCGCCAGTGATCACCATCCTGGGCCACGCATGGCCGGTGACCGCCAAAGTCGTGCCGTTGCCGACGCCGACACGGGAAACCGGTACACGCCAGGCTGCCGTGGCCGCAACCCAGTTGCTGCCGTCGATGCCCGTACCGGCGATGCTGCGCAAGGCGCTCACGCTCGCGACCGAATTGATCGATTGCGCCTTCGGGGCCGTCGTTCTGCCGCAACGCCCGTTCACGCTCAGCCACTGCGTCAGCGCCGATGAATCGGACCTTTCCATCACGGCAGCGATCGACAGCATCCGCGAGCATGTGCTGCGCCGGATGCAGACCCGCAGCGAGCCGCTCGTAGTCAATGGCACGACCGGCAAGACGCAACAGCTCCCGTACAAGCTGCTGGTCGTGCCCGTGCGTGACCCGACTCAACGCGTCGTCGCCCTGCTCATGCTTTTCCGCAGCAAACGCGCGCGCGACTTCGCGGGCGTCGACATCGATGAGCTGACGCAGCTCGCAGCACGCATCCCCACCGATGCACTCGGCGCGATGCTCGTGCCGGAGGCGCCGGTCATTGCCGCGGTGGTCAAGCCGCCGCTGGCTCAACCACAGGCCGCGACACCCTCATCGCCCAGACCGCAACCGGCAGCAAGGGCCGGAACGGGCGCTCCTGCAAAGGCAGTCGCTCCGGCACCCGCACCGGCGAATCGAGTCGCCGCCAGCGAGCCGAAAATCGTCGTTCCGAGCGCTGCAGCACCGCCATCGCAGTCCATGGATGACCGCATCCGCGCTGCGCTGCGCATTGGCTCGTTCGATCTGTACGCGCAAAGAATCGCCTCGATGCGCGAGGCACAGCAGTCGCCGCGCTTCGAAGTCCTCCTGCGCATGCGCGACGCAGGCAAGCTGCACGGTCCACCTACCTTTTTCGCCGCCGCCGAATCGAGCCAGCTCCTGCCGGAACTGGACTGCTGGGTCATCGGCGAACTGCTCAAGACCTTGCGCAGGCGCGCGGTCACCGTGCGGGCGTCCTGTCTCGAGTTCTCCGTCAACGTCGCGGGTCAATCGCTCGCGACCCCGCAGTTCGCGGATTTCATCGTCGCGGAAGTCTGTCGCACGGCCATCCCGGCCGGCCTGCTGGTATTCGAGATCTCGGAGCGGACCGCCCTCGAACACGAGGACGACATGGAAAATCTTTCGGCGCGGTTGCGCGATGTCGGCTGCCGCGTCGCACTCGACAACTGCCGCTCCGGTCTCGGCACGCTCGACCCGCTGAACAAATGGCCGGTCAGTCGCGTAAAGATCGACGGCTCGCTGATCCGCAGCCTCGGCAGCAGCGTGCGCGCCGAATCGCAGGTGCGTGCCGTGGCACAGTTGGCCGCGGACCGTGGCATCGAAACCGTTGCCGAGTGCGTGGAGTCACAGCGGGTGCAGGACAAACTGCTGGAGATGGGCATCGACTTCGCCCAGGGCTTCCACCTCGCCAAACCGCAGCCGCTGCAGACGCTGTTCCGATAAGAACCGGATTCGGAATTTCACACAGAGATCGCAGAGGGCACAGAGCAAGAACAGGAAGTAATTTTCTTTTCCGACTCTGTGTGCTTTGTGCTCTCTGTGTGAAATCTCCGTCTCGACTTACCCCGCCAGAAAGCGGACGAAATCGTTTTCCTGATCGACGCGGATCGTGATTTCGCGTTCGAGTTCGTTCGCAACCAGCAGCGATGCTTCCAGTCGATTGACGACCACCGGACGCACGCTGCTGCCGCGCACGGTGTGGGCAATCATGTGACTGTGGTAATCGCCGGTGTGAATCGCGGCGAACTGGACCAGCAGGTTCAGGGTGTCCGGGTCCTGATGCGGATCGTTGATGCGCTCGTCGCAGATCACCAGGAAAGCGTTGTCCGGGAGCGCGCTGCGAAAAGCCCCCGCAGCGCGCAGCTCGGTGAACAACTCCGCGACCTGCTGCGTTACACGCTGCTGTACCAGCGGATCGTGCGGCCGGAGGACGGCCCAGCGTGTCCCCTGCTCGATCGTGCGGATGACGGACTGCACGAAGCGCCGCGGCGTCAGGTACGAACCATCGGACGAGGCGCTGGCGCCGCAGGCCAGAGTTCGCAGCGGTGCGCGAGCGCGATCGGTGCTGCGAACTGTCTGTAGCACGTTGATTCCGGCCTGAGCCAGACGCCTGCGATCCGCCGGCGCCACCTCCCTGGCCAGGCGCGCACCCGCCCGCAGCACCGGCTCGGATTCCGGCGACGCTGGAACCAGAGCATTCGCTTCGTCCGATCGCGACAGGAGCCCGGCGACCGCACCGCCATTGCCGAATATCTCGGCACGGCCACGCAGGCGATCCATGCAAGCCAGGCGCGGAAAGAACATCACGGCGCTGTCGCTGTGAAAATCGAGTTCCTGCAGGCCCCGCAACGCCGCACCCGGCGTTTCCCAGCTCAGCGGCGGGTCGACGATCAGCATCGCATGGTGCTCACGACAGAACCTTGCGGCCACCAGCAGGGTGCTGGCACCGACTTCGGTCGATCGCGACAGCGGCGGTATGTAGACGAACGCAAGGTCTTCGAGCCCGGTGAGCGCAAAGAGGCCGGTGCCTCGCGCCGCCGAACCGATGATGTCGTAGTCGCTCAGCGGCCGACCGTCGTCGCCGTCCGGGTTCGAACTGACGTAGCCGACCGGCAGGTTCGTACCGGGCATCAGCGTCGCCGCCGGACGTGTCTTCGGTACCGCGCCGCGGACACGCACGAGATGCGATCCGAGCAACACGGTCGCGACGCACCGGTCCGAGAGCGGATCCACGCTTACGCCACGAAAGATTTCCTGCTCTTCGATGCGCTCCGAACCGGGAGCGCGCACGCGCTGCACGACGAGATTGAAACCCTGGCGATCGGCAGGATCGAGATTGTCGTAGTCGACCGAAGCACGCAGGAACTCCCGCGTGCCCGGCGCGCAGGCTTCCAGCACGAGCGTTTCCCGATCGCAGCGCAGAGACACCGTCGCCGGAGCAGCCTGATTGGCGACGCGGACGATGATGGCCTGGCGTCCCCCCTGCTCGAAAAAGTGTTCGACTGCGTACGAGAGCGGGCTCGGCTGCCAGAGCCCACCGAACGTCTGCTGAAAATCCGCGAAGCTGCGAACGATGAGAGGCATATTGAGCGGCCCGCGCAGAGTGCGGCCGACGAATGCAGTCTGATGCGCTCGATTGCGGGCAATCTTTTGCTCCGCATGCGGCGTCTGTGTGATGTGGATACCGTCGAGCGAATGCTCCGGCACCGGTTCCTCCCCTTTCGTTCTTGTCGGCAAATTAACACAGTTGCTGATTGCAGTGGAACGTGTTTGTCGAAGCAATCCTCATCTCTCGTCACCTCGTCACTGTCGTCCAGCGCACACTCACATCCGCTATGCTCCCGCGCCCGACTGCCACGTGTCGGCTTTCCTGACTATTCGACGAACGAGAGATGCAATGCTCAAGCACAACACTTACTTCGACGGCGGCGTTCAGAGCATCGGCTTCGAGCGCAACGGCCTGCGCGCAACCGTTGGCGTGATCGCGCCGGGCGAGTTCCACTTCAGCACCGGTGCCGCCGAGCGCATGAGCGTCATCAGCGGTCAGTTGAGCGTGAAGCGGGCGGGCGCTGCCGAGTGGCAGACGTTTGCAGCGGGAACGTACTTCGAAGTGACGGCGAACAGCGGCTTCGATGTGCGGGCCGTGGGCGGGCCGGCGGCTTATCTGTGTGAGTTTCTCGGATAGAAGACGCGGAACCGGAGTTCACACAGAGATCACAGAGGGTCTAAGAGGCGAGTCCTCTCCGAACTCTGTGCTCTCTGTGCCCTCTGTGTGAAATCTTTTCTCTTAAAGGCTTCTCGCCCCGAACGTATCGCACTGATCCATCGAGCCGGTATCCAGGCCGCGCTTGAACCAGCGCACCCGCTGTTCGGAGGTGCCGTGCGTGAAGGCTTCCGGGGGTGCCCGACCCTGGGTGAGCCGGTCGTCGCCGATGGCTGCGGCGGCGTTCAGGCCTTCTTCGACATCGCCGCTTTCGAGGATCTGGCGGGACTCGTTGGCGTTGTGCGCCCAGAGGCCGGCAAAGCAGTCCGCCTGCAGCTCCTGGCGCACGGAAATCGCATTGGCCTCGGCCTGACTCGCGCGCTGCCGCGCCGCCATCGTCCGTTCCGAGATTCCCAGCAGCGTCTGCACGTGATGACCGACCTCGTGTGCGATCACGTAGGCCTGTGCGAAGTCGCCGGGTGCACCGAAGCGGCTGCGCAGTTCGTGGTAGAAGCTCAGGTCGATATAGACGTTGCGATCGGCGGGACAGTAGAACGGGCCGCTTGCCGATTGGCCGAATCCGCACGCTGTCTGCACTGCGCCTGAAAACAGGACCAGTTTCGGTTCCTCGTAAGCCCGGCCGGCGGCTGCGAAGATGGCACCCCAGGTGTCCTCGGTATCGGCCAGCACTTTGGACACCAGCAGCCGCGCTTCGGCCTCCTGCGCCGACTCCTGGTAGGGAACCTGCTGCTCCTGCACCGGACCCTGCTGCTGCACGCCCTGCAGGACGACGCCAGGGTCCTGTCCGAAGTACATGACCACCAGCGCCAGGATGATCGTTCCGAGGCCGATCCCGCCGGCACGGCCATAACGGATGCCACGACGATCTTCGACGTTGCTGCTTTCGCGCCGATCACCCAGACGCATAGGCCGCTCCCCGGACGCAATGGATATGCCGAGCCGCCCGGATTATTCGCCTGGTACTGCGGCCGCGTCGAGACAGATGCGACGCGGGTTTCTGCAATAGCAGCGAACGGCAAAAGCCGGATCAGACCGTGATCAGCTGCGTTGACCGGAGAGTTCCGGCTGCGGCCGGGTGTACGCAACGATCGCGTCCCGGTAATAGTCGATGAGGCGCGCCGTCATGGCGGATGCCGACCAGGTCGCGGCATAGGCTCTGGCCTCGCCTGCCATCGCTGCCCGGGTCTGTGGATCGTCGAGCAGGCGTACGACGATGTCGGCGAATCCCGCTTCGTCATCGGGGGCAACGCGTGCGCCACGCCCGGGCCGGACGATGTCGGCTGTGCCCATGTGTGCGGTCGAGACCACCGGAACACCCAGCGCCATGGCTTCCAGCAACACCAGTCCCTGCGTCTCCGTCTTCGACGAGAACACGAACAGGTCGCCGGCCCGGTAGCAATCCAGCAAGGCACTCTCGCGAGACAGATAGCCGACGAACCGGACGTGTCTCGAGACGCCGAGCGATTCCGCATAGGCATTGCAATGCGCCAGCGCCGGTCCCTCGCCGGCGACGATGAACACCACATCCTGACGTCGTTCGATGACGCGCTTCAGCATACGGAACAGGAAATCGATGTTTTTCTCGTGTGCAATCCGGCCGACATGCACGAGCGTCGGCTGGCCGGGTGCAATGCCCAGTCGGGTGCGAAACTTCGCACCGTCGCCCGTGGTGAAGCGATCCATTTCCATTCCCGTGGGAATGACCTGCATCGGGCAGCGCACACCATAGTTCTCCAACGCATCCTGCATGGCGCGCGAGGGCACGACCAGCGCATCGAGGACATTGCACTGGGACGAGGTAAACCGGCGGGCGATGAATCGCATCAGGCCGCGCGGCATCACGGGGACGTAGTGATAGAGGTACTCCTCGAAGTAGGTGTGATACGTCTCGATCACTGGAACACCCAGCTCCCGCGCGATGCGTACGCCCTGGTAATGCGCGATGAAGGGGGTCTGGATGTGAACGATGTCGAAGCGGCGTTGTGACAGCTTCGATCGCAGCTGGCGCAGGGGACCGATCTTCATTGCGCGGTCTTCGGGGTCGCGCGGCAGATAACGCGACGGGATGCGTGCAATTTCGCCCTCGTCGTCGCGTGCCCAGGCTGCCGGATAGTCGGGTGCGATGAGCAGCGTTTCGACGCCGGCTGCCTGCAGACCGCGCCGGAAGGTCTGAATGGAGGTCGACACGCCATTGATGCGTGGGAAGTACACGTCGGAAATCATCAGCACGCGCATGGAGCCGCAGCGTATTGCGGCTGGATGACGCGGGGATGACAGCGACCTTGACGACGCCGCGAAGCCGGCTTTCGGAAAAGAGTCAGGCTGAAGCCTGACCCACAGGAAGAGTCCGGGCCCCTGCCTGTTCTTCCTGTGCGGCCGGCTTCAGCCTAATGGCACTGCATTAAGCTCTAACCCAAGTTGAGCAGTTGGAAGCCGCTTGAGGCGATTTTCAGCACGGGCGTA
>CAZBKC010000061.1:0-4246 GCA_964492345.1 uncultured Steroidobacter sp.
GCAGGGCGAAGGCCGCGTCATCGGCCGCCGCATCGAAGACATCCCGCTGCCCGACGGCACCACGATCGGCGCCGTCGTGCGCGGCGACGAAGTGCTGATCGCGCACCACGACACGATGATCCACCGCGACGATCACGTGATCATGTTTCTGACGGATCGGAGACATATCGAGGCGGTGGAGCGGCTGTTCGAAGTGCCGAAACGAGCCGGAAGATGAAAATGGGCTGCCGGGTACCGGGCCCTGGGCTGCTGGCCAGAAACAGAACCGGGCAGCAAGCCCGCAAGTTGTCCAGCCGCACCCGCGTGCGCAATTCACCAGAGCACAGAATCTTTTCTGGCCAGCGCCCAGGGCCCAGCACCCAGCAGCCCTCTTCCGTATGAATTTCGCCGTCGTCCAGCGAATCCTCGGTCTGTTGCTGATGCTGTTCAGCCTGACCATGCTGCCGCCGGTCGGCGTGTCGCTGCACTTCGACGATGGCAACTGGCAGCCGTTCTTCGACGCGTTCGTCGCGCTGCTGGTCGTCGGGTTCATTGCCTGGTGGCCGGTGCGCAAGAAGCTGCGCGAGCTGCGGCTGCGCGACGGGTTTCTCGTCGTGGCGTTGTTCTGGGTCGTGCTCGGTATCGCCGGCTCCGTGCCGCTGTACCTGTCGGACGAGCTCGGCATGTCCCTGACCGACGCCGTCTTCGAGGCGATGTCCGGCTTCACCACCACGGGCGCGATCATTTTTCCGTCGCTCGATCGTCTGCCGGAATCGGTTCTCTACTATCGCAGCCAGATCGAATGGCTCGGCGGCATCGGTATCGTCGTGCTGGCCGTGGCGTTGCTGCCCATGCTCGGGGTCGGCGGCATGCAGCTGCTGCGCGCGGAAACGCCGGGCCCCGTGAAGGATTCCAAGCTCACTCCGCGCATCACCGAAACAGCGAAGGCGCTGTGGATCATCTACCTTGCGATCACGGTCGCGTGCGGACTCGCCTACTGGGCCGCAGGCATGCGGCCCTTCGATGCCATCGCACATGCTTTCTCGACGGTGTCGACCGGCGGCAATTCGACCCATGACGCGAGCATCGCCTATTTCGACAATGCCGTCATCGAAACGATCTGCGTCATTTTCATGTTCATCGGCGGCATCAACTTTTCGCTGCACTTTCTGGCCTGGCGCCATCGCAATCTCGGCAACTACCTGCGCGACCCGGAGTTCAGCGCCTTCGTGCGGATCCTGTTCGTCAGCGTTGCGCTCTACACGCTCGTGCTGTGGATCGCGCGCTTTGCGAACGAACCCTGGGAAGCCCTGCGACTGGCGCTGTTTCATGCAGTGGCGATGCAGACGACCTCGGGGTTCGTGACGGATGACTTCACGCACTGGCCCGGCGCGCTGCCGGTCATCATCGTGCTGTCCGCCTTCATCGGCGGTTGCGCCGGTTCGACATCGGGCGGCATGAAGATCGTGCGCTGGCTGCTGATCCTCAAGCAGGGTCAGCGCGAGGTGAATCAGCTCGTGCATCCGAGCGCGGAGCTGCCGGTCAAGCTGGGCCGCAAGCCGATGGACATGCGCGTCATCGATGCGGTGTGGGGTTTCTTCGCGGTCTACGTGATCGCGTTCGGCATCCTCATGGTCGCACTGCTTGCCACCGGCGCGGATCAGGTCACGGCGTTCTCGGCCATCGCCGCCTGCATGACCAACACCGGCACCGGGCTCGGCGAGGTCGCCCGGAATTTCACCAGCCTCACGGATGGCGGCAAATGGATCTGCGTGCTGGCCATGCTGCTCGGCCGTCTCGAAGTGTTCCCGCTGCTGGTGCTGATCTCGCCGACGTTCTGGCGACGCTGAGCAATCCCCCGTCGCAAGCTGTTGCCCGATCCTCGTCCTGCGTGTCTAATGCGCGCGGGTGTCGACGTCGCATCCCGCGGCGGGACAGGTATGGATTGGTCGGGCCGCCAATCGCGGCGAGCATTCCATGAACCGACACCCGGCGCCGGCCCGCGTCATTTCCGACAAGGTTTCCGATGCTCTCGACCGCTTCCTGCGTGTCGAGGCGATCAGCGGCATCGTGCTGCTCGTGGCTGCATGTACCGCACTCGGCTGGGCGAATTCACCCTGGGCCGCCTCCTACGAGCATTTCTGGCACGCGCCGCTGACGTTCGGTGTCGGCGAGCGGCTGATTTCGCAGCCGCTGCATTTCTGGATCAACGATGGCCTCATGGCCATCTTCTTCCTGGTCGTGGGGCTGGAAATCCGTCGCGAAATGCACGAGGGCGCGCTCGACAATCTGCGGCAGGCCGCGTTGCCGGTGGCCGCAGCACTCGGTGGCGTGCTGGTGCCTGCACTCATCTTCGTCGCGATCAATACCGATCCCGCCGCCCGGCAGGGCTGGGCGATACCCACGGCAACCGACATTGCATTCGCGCTGGGCGTGCTGGCGCTGCTCGGCAAGCGCATCCCCTCGACGGTCCGCGTGTTGCTGCTGGCCATCGCGATCATCGATGACATCGCGGCCATTGCGATCATTGCCCTGTTCTATTCGAGCGGCATCGAATTCGCGGGCCTCGTCATGGTGGCCGTGGGTGTCCTCATGGTCTGGTGGTGGCACTGGCTTGGCATTCGATCCGCGCTTGCCTATCTGCCGCCAGCCCTCGTCGTCTGGCTCGGTCTGCTGTACGCGGGACTGCACCCGGCGCTCGCGGGCGTCGTGCTCGGTCTGCTGACGCCAGTGCGACCGCTGCAGGGCCGCGAGAATCCGCTGACGCGCGCAAGCCGGGCCCTGGATGACTTCCAGGCCGGCAACAGCCGCAGTCACGACACACACGAACTCATGCATCCGCTGAAGGAGCTGCAGCGCGCCCAGCTCGAGATGCTGGCGCCGGTGGTGCGTGTGCAGGCCGTGCTGCATCCCTGGGTCGCCTACGGCGTAATGCCCCTGTTCGCACTCGCGAACGCCGGCGTCAGTCTGAGCGGACTGGGAATCGACGCGTCCGGGCAGCCCGCGGGCCTGCTGGTGATCGCCGGTGTGACGCTCGGCCTGGTGCTGGGCAAGCCGCTGGGCATCGTGCTGGTGAGCGCGGCAATGGTGAAACTCGACATCTGCCGGCTGCCGCAGGGCCTGACCTGGCGCGGCGTGTTCACCGTCGGCTGTCTCGCAGGCATCGGATTCACGATGTCGATCTTCATTTCGACGCTGGCCTTCAGCGATCCCGCGCTGCTGTCGGCAGCGAAGCTGTCCGTGCTGATCGCCTCGACGGTCGCCGCCGCCATCGGCCTGATCGTCGGCGCTGTCTGTTTTCGACGACCGGCACCCCGGCAGGACACTTGTCAGGGAAGGGCACTCTAACCAGAATTCGCCACCGCTTTGCCAGAATCGCCCGGCACAGTCTTCGGCACAAAGCGACCGAGGAACCTCTTGCTCCGGGAGCCGCTTGGCCCCACCTGGCCGACTGGCGCTGCCCTTTACCGTTCACCTCATGCCCAAACTGAACAAGCTGCGCTCGGCCCTGAAGAAATTCCGCAGGCAGATCCTGGTCGGCGGCTCGCTGGTCGTGGGACTGGCGCTGATCGGCTTGCTGATCTGGATCGTGTATCTCGATCGCATCGTCACGCAGCAATTCGAAGGTCGACGCTGGACGTTGCCGGCACAGGTCTATGCGGAGCCGACCGAGCTGTACGTGGGACAGACGTTCAGCGCCGACGCGATGGAGCGGGAATTGCGGCGACTGGGCTACCACCGTGTCGATGCACCGAAGGAATCGGGCAGCTATCGGCGCCGCGGCTCGCGCATCGATTTCGTCAGCCGACGTTTCCAGTTTCCGGATGCCGTGCAGGAAGCGCAGCCGCTGACGATCACGGCCGAGGCCAACGCCATCGTCTCGCTCACCAGCGGCGGCCAGGACGTGCCCATCTTCCGGCTCGATCCGCTGCTCATCGGCAGCATCTTTCCGATTCACGGCGAAGACCGCGTCGTCGTCACGCCCGAGCAAGTGCCGCCGATGCTGCCGGCGGCACTCAAGGTCGTCGAAGATCGCAAATTCGATACCCATCACGGTGTGAACGTCGGCGCCATCGTCCGCGCCGCCTGGATCAATGTGCGCGCAGGACAGATCGAGCAGGGCGGTTCGACGCTGACGCAGCAGCTGGTGAAGAGCTACTTCCTCGACAACCGCCGCACCTTCGGCCGCAAGATCGAGGAAGCCCTGATGGCCATGCTGCTCGAAGTCCACTTCGAGAAGCAGGACCTGCTCAACGCCTACATCAAC
>CAZBKC010000061.1:4256-9245 GCA_964492345.1 uncultured Steroidobacter sp.
ATCTCGGCCAGGACGGGCGCCGCGCCGTTCACGGCTTCGGGCTCGCCAGCCAGTTCTACTTCGGCAAGCCGCTCGCCGAGCTGCAGTTGCATGAAGTCGCTTTGCTGGTGGCCGTCGTGCGCGGGCCCTCGTACTACGATCCGCGACGTCATCCCGAGCGCACGAAGACTCGACGCGATCTCGTGCTCAAGCTGATGGTCGAGCACCAGGTCATCGATGAAAAGGCCGCGAAGCAGGCCATGCAGCGGCCGCTCGGCGTCGTGCGCGCGGGCACCCAGACGGGCAGCTACTACCCGGCCTTCCTCGATCTCGTGCGTCGCACGCTGCGTCGCGATTATCGCGAAGAGGATCTCACCGAAGCGGGCCTGCGGATCTTCTCGACGCTGAATCCGCTGGTGCAGAGCCGCGCCGAGTCCACGCTGGCGCAGGAACTGGATCGCCTGGAGAAAGCGCGCAAGAAAAAGCACCCCGAGCCGCTCGAAGGCGTGGTGGTCGTGACCTCGCCGCAGAATGGCGAAGTGATCGCGATGGTCGGCGGCCGTCAGGCAAACTTCGAAGGCTTCAATCGCGCGCTCGATGCGAAACGCTCGATCGGTTCGCTGGTGAAACCGGTGATCTATCTCGCCGCGATGGAAACCGGTCGCTTCACGGCGGCCTCGATCGTCGAAGACGGCCCGGTCGAAGTGAAGCTGGGCAATGGCAAGACCTGGCAGCCGCAGAACTATTCGCAGGAATTCTATGGACCGGTCCCGCTGGTGCGCGCGCTCGCCCAGTCCATGAATCTCGCCACGGTCCGGCTCGGCCTCGACGTCGGGCTGCCGAAGATCACGAAGGAGTTCAAGAAGCTGGGGCTCGAGAACGAGCCGCCCCAACTGCCATCGGTACTGCTCGGTGCACTCGATGTCTCACCGCTCGAAGTCGCGCAGCTCTACAACGCATTCGCGAGCGGCGGCTTCAGCACACCGTTGCGCGCAGTGCGTGCCGTCCTCGATGCCGAAGGCCAGCCGCTCAAGTCCTTCGCGCTCGAAGTGACGCCGGTGGCCTCGCCGCAGGCCGTGTACGAAGTGAACCGGATGATGGTGCAGGTCATGGAGCGCGGCACCGGCGCCGCAGCGCGCGCGAACCTGCCGTCAGGACTGGTCGTCGCCGGCAAGAGCGGCACGTCGTCGGACTATCGGGACAGCTGGTTTGCCGGTTTCTCGGGCAGTCATCTCGCCGTCGTCTGGATCGGTTACGACGACAACACGCCCACCGGTCTCACGGGATCGTCCGGATCCCTCTACGTCTGGTCGCGGCTCATGGGTTCGATTCCCACGACCTCGCTCAGCCTGCCCCTGCCGGAGGGCCTGCAGGAAACCTCGATCGACTATCTCACCGGGTACGCCGTGCCACCGGGCTGCGTCGAACAATCCGTCATCGTTGCGGTGCCACAAGGGACGCAACTGCCTGTCAGTCCGGGTTGCGAATCGAGCACGCCCGGCGGGATCGGCGAGCAGGTACGTTCGTGGTGGCAGGGAATCGTCAACTGACGAAGTGGCGGGCAAGAGCGAACGGCTGGCAAACTCGCTTGAACTTCAGGAGTCCGACGAAGCGCCGCAATGAAGAGATACGCTCCCCTGGTTGCCGTCGCGCTGCTGAGCGCTTGTTCCGTGCCTCAGCCGTATCGCCCCGCGACGCCCACGCCGACGGTGCCGCCGCAACAGCCGGGATCGCCGCCGGTCGTGGAGACACGGCCCGCGGAATCACCTCCGCCGGTGGACCTGCCGCAACCGCTGCCGGCACCCGTCATTCGCGAACCTGTGCTGAGCCCCGCATCACGCGCGCTGGTCGGTCAGGCCCAGACTCAGCTCGCGTCGAACAATTTCGCGGTGGCAGCAGCGTCACTCGAACGTGCACTGCGCATCGAACCCGACAATCCATTGCTGTGGATCGAACTCGGCAAATTGCGCCAGGCCGAAGGCAACTACGTGCAGGCGGAGAACATGGGTCGCAAGGCCGTGTCGATGGCGTCGAATGCGCCGAAGGCACAGTCGGCTGCGTGGAGTCTCATCGCCGAGTCCCTGCGTGCGCGCGGCAAGAATCCGCAGGCGCAGGAGGCGCAGGCGCGCGCGGATCAGCTGCGCTGAGGGAATCCGGGGATTTCACACAGAGATCACAGAGAACACAGAGCCGGAGAGAGAACTCTTGCTCTGTCACCCCCGCGTAGGCGGGGGCCATGGATTCCCGCCTGCGCGGGAATGACTTACAAGAAATAACTGTGCCGGTTCTACAGGTTCTTCCAAACGAATCTTCTTCTTTCCGGACTCTGTGCTCTCTGTGATCTCTGTGTGAAATCTTCCTCTTCGGTCTGCCGGACCAGATTTCCGAGGAACTGCTGCGTCGCCGCTTCCCATGTGTGCCGCAGTGCATAGTCGCGGCACTCCGCAGGATCGAGCGTGAGCGCTGCGAGCGCGGCGCTGCCGAGATCTTCGCTCAGTATGCCGGTGACGCCGTTCCTGACCACATCGATGGGACCCGTGACAGGGAACGCAGCGATGGGAACTCCGCAGGCCATGGCTTCCAGCAGGACGAGACCAAACGTATCGGTGCGGCTCGGAAAGACGAACACGTCAGCAGCCGCCACATGTCGCGCGAGTTCTTCGCCGAACTTGTAACCGACGAAAACGGAATCTGGAAATCGTGATTCGAGTCCGGGACGTGCCGGACCATCACCGATGACGAGCTTCGTGCCCTGCCATGGCATCGACAGGAAAGCATCGATGTTCTTTTCCACCGCCACGCGTCCCAGATACACGGCGATCGGCCGCGGCAGGTTCAGGAACGTCTTGCTTGCCGGCCTGAACAACTCGACATCGACGCCGCGGGTCCAGCGCACCAGATTGCGAAAACCGCGGGCTTCGAGCTGCTGCTGCAGCGTCGGCGTCGCGACCATCGTGCGTGCGGCAGCACCGTGGAACCTGCGCAGATGCGCGTAGCTCACCGACAGTGGCACCGGAAAACGCGAGGCCACGTACTCCGGAAATTGCGTGTGATAGGAGGTGGTGAAGACGAAGCGATGCCGCCGGCACCACTTGCCCGCCGCCGCACCGAGCGTGCCTTCGGTGGCGATGTGAATGGCGTCCGGTGCGAACTCACGCAGCAGCGCAGCCAGCTGACGATAGGGAAACCAGGCGAGCCGGATCTCCGGATACGTCGGACACGGAAACGTGCGGAACTGCGTCGGCTCGATCACGCAGAGCTCGTGGCCGAGCGCGCGCAGATGTTGCGTCGTCGTCATGAGCGTCTTGACGACGCCATTGGTCTGCGGCAACCAGGCGTCGGTGACGATCGCGATCTTCACGCCGCGTGCACGCGTCCAGGAGCGGTCTGCTCCAGCAGTTCCTGATGCGTCAGCACTTCGCGCGTCTCGGTCCAGCGCAGCAGTGCGAGCCGGCCGTTGAAATCCTCGGTCAGCGTCGTGCAGCTTTCGACCCAGTCGCCGTCGTTGCAGTAGAGCACGCCGTCGATGCTCGTGATCTCGGCACGATGAATGTGGCCGCAGATCATGCCGTCGACGCCGCGGCGCTTCGCTTCATCCGCCAGCGCCTGTTCATAGTTCGCGATGTACTTCACCGCGTTCTTGACCTTGTGCTTGAGGTACGCGGCGATGGACCAGTACGGAAAGCCAAAGCGTCGGCGGAAGAAATTCACCAGGCGATTGAGCTGCAGCACGAAGGCATAAGCGCGATTGCCCAGTGCCTCGAGCAGCGGGCTCGCCTTGATGACACTGTCGAACTCGTCGCCGTGGAGGACCACAAAGCGGCGGCCATCGGCGGTTTCATGCAGCGCCTCGCGCCGGATCTCGACATTGCCGAAGACCATGCCGTCGTAGTCGCGGAACACGCGATCGTGATTGCCGGGGATATAGATGACCCGCGTGCCATGCTTCGCCTTGCCCAGGATGGTGCGGATCACATCGTTGTGTTCCTGCGGCCAGAAGAACGACTTCTTCAGGCTCCACAGATCGACGATGTCGCCGACCAGATAGAGCGTGTCGGTCTCGATGGAGTGCAGAAAGTCGAGCAGGTAACGGGCGCTGCAGCCGCGAAAGCCGAGATGCACATCCGATATGAAGACGCTGCGGAAACGGAACACCGGCCGGGCCGGATTCGGGCTCATACATCACCTGTGCAGGACCGGGCTGGCGCGCACAGTGGCGGCGGCCGATGAAGGTTGCATGACGACCCCGGGAACTTTGTTTTACAGGTCAGCCGGTTGGCGGCAGTTTCTTATGTGTAATGCGAGTCCCAGGCATGCCCAGCCGGAGGTCCACGGCCTGTACGCGGAAAATTCTCCCACTTCTGTTCATATTAGGAGGGTTACAGCGTCCTGATTGCCACGAATATGCCTCTGGACGGTTTGATTGGATGCGTCTTTCAGTAGCTCTGTGAAATTTACAATTTTTCCACGACTCGTAGCGGTGTCCGTCGTTTAATTTGACTAAAGTGGGAATTTATATGCTGATATACCGTCATAACTGACATTGAGTGGATTTTTTAGGTTTTACAGACGGGCATTTACTCACCCAGCGCCACCTATGCCATCCTCGCCACATGATCGGACTATTACAGCGGGTGAGCCGGGCGGATGTCAGCGTGGGCGAACACGAGCGTGCGCGGATCGATCGCGGCCTGCTGGTACTGATCGGCGTCGAACGGGGCGACCAGGAGAGTCAGGCGGACCGGCTCCTGGAGCGGTTACTGACCTATCGGGTGTTTCCCGACGAACAGGGACGCATGAACCGCAGCCTGCAGGACATCGGTGGCGGATTGCTGCTCGTACCCCAGTTCACGCTGGCGGCTGATACACGCAAGGGGACGCGCCCGGGATTCAGCCCTGCTGCGCAGCCGCAGGAGGGGGAGCGGCTCTTCGACTACCTGGCGACGAGGGCACGATTGGTCCATCCGACGGTCCAAACCGGTGTGTTCGGCGCTGACATGGCCGTGTCGC
>CAZBKC010000061.1:9255-11974 GCA_964492345.1 uncultured Steroidobacter sp.
CAATGACGGCCCCGTGACGTTCTGGCTGCGGGTCGAGCCAGCTCCATCCCCTTGAGACATCGTCCTTGGCTCACTGTCGCGTCCGGCGTATTGGCGTATGATCCGCCGGCCTTTTCCCCCGGAGAGATGCAATGGGTATCGGTTTTCGTGAGCTTCTGATCATTCTGGTGATCGCGCTCGTGATCTTCGGCGCGAAGCGCCTGAAGACCATCGGCTCGGATCTGGGCGGTGCCGTCAAAGGCTTCAAGAAAGCGATGGCGGAAGGCGAAGGCGAGGATGAGGACGGCAAGCAGTTGTCGGCGCCGAAGGAAAAGGATGCGGATTTCGATTCGACGCCCGCTTCCAAGTCGGGCAGCAAGTCGACGAATATCTGAGCGGCCCGCCTGCCGCGCCAGTTGACCTCCCATGTTTGAAGTCGGTTTCACCGAGATCGTCCTGATTCTCGGTCTTGCGCTCCTTGTGCTCGGACCGGAGAAGCTTCCCGGACTGGCGCAGAAGGTCGGCCGCTGGACCGGCCGGGCCCGTGCCATGGCGCGCCAGTTGCGAACGCAACTGGAGCAGGAAGTGACCCTGGAGGAACTGGCGAAATCGCGTCCGGCTGCTTCGCAGCCAGCATCGGATGATCCCTCCATTCACCCCACCGGATCGCAGGAACCGCCCCCTGCGCCGGCGGATACGACGACTGATGCGGCGGCCGCCGCCGCCCCTGAAACCCCGGTGCACCAGGGACCGGAGATCGATCTCGACCGGATGGTGTCGGGCATCGAACCGGAACAGGCGCCTGCTGCCGCAGCTGAAACCAAGAACGATTCATGAGTGCGGCTGACGAGGAACGCGAGACACTCGCCGAAGGCTCGCTGATATCTCATTTGATGGAGCTGCGCGATCGCCTGCTGCGCGCGGTCATTGCCGTCTTCATCTTGTTCATTCCCTGTGCATTCTTTTCCGATGAGCTGTTCACGATGATCGCGCTGCCGCTCATCGAGAAAATGCCGGCGGGCACCTCGATGATCGCGACGAGCGTGGTTGCACCGTTCATGGCGCCGCTCAAGCTGGCCCTGCTCACCGGACTGTTTCTGGCCATGCCCTATGTCCTCTACCAGGCGTGGGCCTTCGTGGCGCCCGGCCTGTACCGGCACGAGAAACGTTTCGCGGTGCCGCTGATGCTCTCCAGCATCGTGCTGTTCTACGCCGGCGTCGCTTTCGCCTATTTCGTGGTGTTCCCCCTCATGTTCGCCTTCCTCACCAGCGCGGCACCGCATGGCGTGCAGATGATGACGGACATGTCGAACTATCTCGATTTCGTATTGCTGCTGTTCTTCGCCTTCGGCATCGCCTTCGAGATCCCGATTGCCACCGTGCTGCTCGCTTCAACCGGACTGGTGAAGCTCGAGACCATGACCAGGAACCGCGGTTACGTGATCCTCGGCATCTTCATCGTCGCGGCATTTCTGACGCCGCCGGATGCCCTGTCGCAGAGCTTCATGGCCGTCCCCATGTACATCCTGTACGAGGGCGGCATCGTCATGGCGCGCGTGCTGCTCAAGAACCGCGAAGGGCGGGAGCGCGAAGAACAAAGCGCCGACTGAGCTGGCGCGCACCTCTGCAGCCGCGGCCCGGATGTGTATACACAGGATGCGGCGGAATACGCTGGTTTTGCCTTCTTGCCGCTGCCGCAGAAGATCGGTGAGACTCCGTCCCCGGTCGTCATCTACCTGCCATCAAGAACTCTGAACCGACGCCGGTCGCCACCCCGAGCGTCCCAACCCGCACCGCGGAGCGAGCCTACGAATGAACCAGCCGATCGAGCGCGCAGCGACCCCTGATTCGAGCAGCGGGCCGCAGGTCTTCGGCCACCCCCGCGGTCTCATGACCCTGTTCTTCACCGAAATGTGGGAGCGCTTCACGTACTACGGCATGCGCGCGCTGCTGGTGCTGTTCCTGGCGGATTCGGTGCGTGGCGGCTTCGGGTTCGACGACAAGACCGCCAACGCCATCTACGGGCTGTACATCTCCGCCTCTTACATCCTGTGTCTGCCCGGCGGCTGGATCGCCGACCGCCTGATCGGCGCTCGCCGCGCCGTCTGGCACGGCGGCATCCTGATCGTCATCGGCAACGCGCTGCTGGCGCTGGGATCCACGCCGTCCACCTTCTTTGGCGGACTGATCGTCATCACCTGCGGCGTCGGTCTGCTGAAGCCGAACGTCAGCGCGATGGTGGCGGATCTCTATCCGGAAGGCGGCGGACGCCGCGATGCCGGATTCACCATCTTCTACATGGGCATCAACATCGGCGGCTTCCTCGGTCCCATCGTTACGGGCCTGCTCGCCGTTCACTACGGCTGGCGCGTCGCCTTCGCTGCGGGCTCCGTGCTGATGATCCTGGGACTGGTGCAGTACAAGCTCTTCGCGCGTCATCTCGGCAATGCCGGACTGCATGTCTCCGGCGCCCACGGCGAAGTGAACACGACCAACCGCCGGCACAGCTGGATGATCGTCGGCGCGCTGGCCGGCATCATCCTCGCCACCTACCTGCTGGTGCTGACCGGCGTCGTCACGGTCAATCCGTTGACCGTCGCACAGACGACCGGCTTCGTGCTGTTCGCCGTCGCCGTCGCTTACTTCGGCTACATCTTCCTGCTGGCAGGACTCGATCCGACCGAACGCAAGCGCATGGCGGTGATCCTGTTCCTGTTCATCGGCTGCATGCTGTTCTGGG
>CAZBKC010000062.1:0-11968 GCA_964492345.1 uncultured Steroidobacter sp.
GAACGAAATCAACACGACGCCGCTGGTCGACGTCATGTTGGTGCTGCTCATCGTGTTCATGATCACGATTCCAGTGATCACGCAGACGGTTCCGCTCGATTTGCCGCAGGTCCGCAATCAGGCGACCAAGACGAAGCCGGAAAACATCAACATCTCGGTGAATCGGGAAGGTCAGGTCTTCTGGAATGCCGGCCTGGTGAGGGACAACACCGATCTGCTGAACAGGATGAAGGAAGTCGCGGTCATCAAGCCTCAGCCCGAAGTGCACGTCCGCGCCGACCAGCGTACCAAGTACGAGTACGTTGGCCGTGTGATCCTCGACGCGCAGCGGGCCGGGATCATGAAGGTTGGCTTCATTACCGAGCCGGATTCCGGTGGTCGCTGATCTGCCGCTTTACAGAAAGTTCGAGGTAACGATTCATGGCAATGAGTGTAGGCGGCGGCGGCGAAGGCGAGCCGATGATGGAAATCAACACGACGCCGTTGATCGACGTCATGCTGGTGCTCCTGATCATGTTCATCATCACGCTGCCAGTGATGACGCACGCGGTGAAGTTGGATATGCCGCGCCAGAACACTGCCCAGACGCCGCCACCGGATCCTATCGAGCCGATCCGACTCGACATCGACTGGGATGGCTCGATCATCTGGAACGGCACGCTGGTTCAGCTCAACACCCTGGAAAGTTATTTCCAGGTCGAAGCGCAGAAGGATCCGCAGCCGGAACTGCACGTGCGCCCTGATCGACGTGCCAACTACGACACCGTAGCAAAGGTACTGGCTCTCGCGCAGCGAAATGGGATGCAGCGAATCGGCTTTGTCGGCAACGAACAATTCCTGGATTAGCGCTGCCGGACTTCCGACGGGGTGAATTTTTTCACCCCGTCGTTCGCTTCAGGAGCTGTTAAGCATTGAATCGCGAGGATTTACTCGCGATGTGGTTCGCCAGATTCAGATTTTTTGGGAAAGTGCTATGACCCGATTAAAAAGCATTGCGGCTGCGATCAGCGTAGCCATCGGTATGGTTTCGACGGTTGCCGTGGTCGTCAGTCCTGCGGTCGTGCAGGCGGCGGATCAGCCGGCGAAGCCGAAGCTGAGCAAGGCGGTTGCCACCCCTCTCGCTGCCGCTCAGAAGGCGATGGCGGCGAAGCAGTGGGACGCGGCGCTGGCGGAGATCAGGAAGGCACAGGCGGTGCAGGGAAAGACCCCCACCGAGGACTACCAGATCGATGAATTCCTCGGGTACATCCTGGTTCAGCAGAAGAAGTACGGCCAGGCGGCCCCCGTATTCGAGCGCATGCTGAATTCCGGGCTGGTGCCGCCAGATCAGGTGGACGACCGTACGAAGGCCGTCGCGCAGATGTACTTCCAGGAAAAGCAGTACAGCAAATCTGCCGAATGGTCCAAGAAGTGGCTCGCCAAGAATCCGAATTCCGAAGACATGTCCGTGCTGCTTGGTCAGGCCAACTACCTGCTCGAAGACTACAAGGGTGCGGCCAGCGTCATGTCCGGCGTCGTCGCGCATGCCGAGAAGAACGGCCAGGTGCCGAAGGAAAACTACATCCAGATCGTGCTGAGCTCCCAGTTCAAGCTCGACAACAAGGACGGTGTGGCCGACGCATTGAAGAAGATGGTGCGCTACTACCCGAAGCCGGAATACTGGGAAAACCTCACGGATATCTATCGTCGCAAGCAGAACAGCGACCGGGTGACGCTGGGCTATTACCGCCTCATGAGCGATGTCGGCGTGCTGAAGGACAAGGGCGACTACATGGAAATGTCGCAGCTCGCGATTGAAGCCGGCGTTCCTGGCGAAGCCGAACAGACGATGCAGAAGGGCATAGAGAACGGCACGCTGAAGAGCGACGACAAGACGGAGCAGGGTCGCTATACACGCCTCTATGATGCGGCGAAGAAACAGGCTGCCTCAGATCGTGCCTCGCTCGCCCAGCAGGCCAAGGATGCTGAGAAGGCAACGCAGGGTCAGGCGAGCGTCGGCCTCGGTCAGGCTTACCTGAGCTACGGTATGTACGATGAGGCGATCGCTTCGCTGCAATCGGGCATCAAGAAGGGTGGTGTGACGGATATCGACGAGGCACAGGTCAGTCTCGGACTGGCGCAGATGAAGAAGGGCCAGAAGGATGCGGCCCGTCAGGCGTTCAAGGCTGTGAAGGCCGACGGCAAGTGGGGTGACCTGGCCAGCCTCTGGACACTTCGCACGTACTCGTAACGGCCCATCCGTGATCGTGACCCTGAAAAGCCCGGCATCGCCGGGCTTTTCATTTGGGAACCCGCGGCATCGACCGGTAGAATGCCGATCCAGCAAGGTCCGACCCCATCGACGTGAGTCAATTCAAAGGCATCCCCATCATCCCGGCCGGTGACGGCCGCCCTGCACCGGTGACACGCAGCGGCGAGAAATACCGGACGCTGCAGGGCTTCTCAGCCATCAAGGACGGTATCAAGGCCTCGGCGGGCGCCGATCCACTGGTGCTCGGACGCAAGCCGCAATGGCTACGGGCGCCGATGCCGGCAGGGTCGAAGTTCGACAGCGTGCGTGCTCTCGTCAAGGAACATCGCCTCGCCACCGTATGCGAGGAAGCCAAGTGCCCGAACATCGGTGAGTGCTGGAATGCAGGCACTGCCACACTGATGCTGATGGGGGCGGTCTGCACACGGACCTGCCGTTTCTGTTCCGTCGACACGGGTAATCCGCGCGGCTGGCTCGACCATGACGAACCGCGCAACAGTGCCCGTACGGTGCAGTTGATGCGCCTGAAGTATGTCGTCCTGACTTCGGTGAACCGCGACGATCTCGCCGACGGCGGTGCAAGCCATTTCGCTGCATGCGTGCGCGAGATCAAGCAGTTGAACCCGGCGACGGCTGTCGAAGCGCTGACTCCGGATTTCCAGGGCAATCTCGTCGATGTGGAAACCGTGGTCGGCAGCGGCCTCGAAGTGTTCGCTCAGAACGTCGAAACCGTCCGGCGCCTCACGCATCCGGTGCGCGATCCGCGCGCGAGTTACGACCAGACGCTCAAGGTGCTCGGGCACGCCAGGAAGTTTCGCTCCGACGTTCTCACCAAGACGAGTCTCATGCTCGGACTCGGCGAGACGGACGAAGAGATCGCCGAGGCGATGGACGACATTCGTGCTGCCGGCGTCGACATTCTCACGCTGGGCCAGTATCTGCGGCCGACGCCAAACCACCTGCCGATCCAGCGCTGGGTGGCGCCTGAGGAATTCGAACGCTATCGCGAATGGGCGTTGTCGAAGGGATTCCTCGAATGCGTCTCGGGACCGCTCGTGCGTTCGAGCTATCGGGCCGAGAGAGCGCTGGAGCGCAACAACGCAGGTCTTGGCGGCAAAAGATCGGCGGCGCAGAACAACGGCTGAGTCGCGCGTTCAGCCATGAAGTCCGCCGCTGTGCCTCGCGACCCTGCAAACGGCGGCCCGGTGCTTCGATGGCTCGGCCGGGTCGAATACGAGCCTAGGTGGCGCGCGATGCAGTCCTTCACCGACACGCGTACGCCCGTCGATTCCGATCAACTCTGGTTCCTCGAACACCCACCGGTCTTCACGCTGGGCATGAATGGCAAGCGTGAGCACGTACTCGCGCCTGGTGACATTCCTCTCGTGCAGATCGATCGCGGTGGTCAGGTCACCTATCACGGTCCGGGTCAGCTCGTGGTCTATCCGCTCATCGACGTCAGGCGGCTCGGCATCGGTGTGCGCGAACTCGTCGTTGCGCTCGAAAATGCCGTCATCGCATTGTGCGCAGAGCGGAACATTCCTGCGATCGGTCGTCGCGACGCGCCTGGTGTCTATGTCAACGAACGAAAACTTGCGAGCATCGGTCTACGGATACGCCGCGGCTGCAGCTATCATGGCCTCGCGCTGAATGTGTCGATGGATATGGAACCGTTTCGGCGCATCAATCCCTGTGGGTTCGCAGGTCTTCAGGTGACGGATCTGAAGTCACAGGGTGCGAATCTGAGCGTGCAGGACGCCGCACGCGAACTCGCGCCGCATCTGTTGCGCGAATTGGGTTTGCCTGACGCATTGGCCTGGACGTGATTCGCCCGGCCGGCTCGCGGCATCGGGATACACTTTCATCAGTCGAGAATTACCATGCGTGCAGTCGTTCTTCGCAGTTACGGGCCGCCTCCGCAGATCGGTGTCGAAGACGTGCCGGCGCCGCAACTGAAGCCGGGCCACGTGAAGATCAAGGTTCACGCCGTCGGATTCGGTTTTCCGGATGCGCTGCAGGTCGCCGGCAAGTACCAGGTCAAACCCGAAGCTCCATTTACGCCGGGTAACGAAACGGCCGGCGTAGTCACGGCAGTCGCCTCGGACGTCCTGCACATCCAGCCCGGTGCGCGCGTGCTGGCGATGGCGGCAACCGGTGGGCTGGCGCAGGAATGCGTGGTCAATGCTTCGAGCCTGATCGCGTTGCCCGACACGATGAGCATGAGCGCCGCTGCTGGATTTCTCGTCAACTACGGTACGACCTACCACGCGCTGGTCCAGCGCGCCAATCTCAAGGCCGGCGAGACGCTGCTGGTGCTGGGCGCTGCAGGCGGTGTCGGTATCACGGCCATTGAAATCGGCAAGGCCCTGGGAGCGCGCGTGCTGGCCGCGGCGAGTTCTGAAGAGAAACTCGCGTTGGCGAAGGCTCACGGTGCCGATGCCGTGTTCGATTACACGAAGGACACGATCAAAGCGAAAGTCATGGAGTTCACTGGCGAGCGCGGCATCGACGTGGTCTACGATCCGGTGGGCGCCGACTACGCCGAACAATGTGTGCGCAGCATGGCGTGGAACGGCCGCTATCTCGTGATCGGCTTCGCTGGCGGCAGGATTCCTGCGATCCCGCTCAATCTCGCGCTGCTCAAGGGTTGCTCGCTGGTCGGTGTGTTCTGGGGCGCACATACGCGCCGCGAACCGGAGATTCACGCCGCCAATCTGAAGGCTCTGTTCGAACTCTTCGAGGAAGGCAGGATCAAGCCGCACATCACCGAGATGAACGGACTCGAGAGCTTCACCCAGGCGCTCGACCTGCTGAACGGACGGCGCTCGACCGGCAAGGTCGTCATCCGCGTCGCTTCGGGTGAGAGAGCCTAGGAATTTCACACAGAGATCACAGAGCGCACAGAGGTCAAAAAAGGACGGAGATAAAGGAATCTCCACGGGGCGGCACGGGGATTTCTACTTTCTGAAGCCCTGTGCTCTCTGTGATCTCTGTGTGAAATCCGGCTACAACGCCACCAGCACCCGCTCGCAGGACGTGAGCTCGCGGTAGATCGCATCGAGTTGTGCCTTGCTCTGTGCGTGGATCGTGCAGGTGAGGCTCAGGTAGTTTCCGTCCTTGCTCGGTCGTTCCACGATCTTGTCCGGCGGTACCGGGCCCGCATGCTTCTGGATGATGCCCACGACGAGACTGCGGAAGTCGTCGCTGCGCCGGCCCATCACCTTCAGCGGGAAGTCGCAGGGAAATTCAAACAGGGTGTCTGTCGGCTCGGGCATCTCCGGTTCCTCACAGTGCGCGCGTGTTTGCAAGACGACTGCGCCATCAGTTCAGCCAGAGTTTCACATCATCGACCATGCGCCCGAAGAATCCGGCTTCCTTCACTTCGGCCAGCGGGTGCAATGCATAGGTGCCGATCGGTTGGCCATTCTGCAGGATGCGCAGCTTGCCGACGGTGCGCGATGGCGACAATGGTGCCGTCAGCGGTTCGGGAAGATCCGCCGCAGCGCTGAGCGTGTTCTCCTGGCCGCGCGGGAATGTCACATGGACGTCCTGGATCACGCCCATGCGGGCTTCCTCGGCTTCGCCTTTCCAGACGCGCGCGGCAACGACTGTCTCGCCCATGGCGAACAGGCGCCGCGTCTCGAAGAACCGGAATCCGTAGTTCAGCAATGCCGCACTGGCATCTTCCCGGGCCCGCATGCTCGGCGTGCCCATGACCACGGAGACCAGTCGCATGTTGTCTCGCTTGGCCGACGACACGAGGCAGTAGCCGGCGCTCTCGGTGTGACCCGTCTTGAGGCCATCGACGGTGGGGTCGCGATCCAGCAGGCCGTTTCGGTTGGGCTGTGTGATGTTGTTCCACGTGAACCGCCGCTGCGAGTACCACTTGTAGTACTCCGGATAGTCGCGGATGAGTGCCGCCGACAGCATGCCGATGTCGCGCGCCGTCGTGTAGTGCTCCGGGCCCGGCATGCCTGGCGAGTTCTGGAATTGCGTCGCCGACATGTCAAGCTTCTGGGCATACTGATTCATCAGGTCGACGAACACCGGCTCGCTGCCGGCGACGTGCTCGGCGAGCGCCACCGTGGCGTCGTTGCCCGACTGCACGATCATGCCCTGGATGAGGTTCTCGACGCTTACCTGGGTGCCCACGTCCACGAACATGCGCGACCCTTCCTGCGCGCGCGCGTGCCGGCTGATCGTGACCATGTCGCTCAGCTTGATGCGCTCATCCTTGAGCGCATGGAACACCACATAGGCGGTCATCAGCTTGGTCAGACTCGCCGGTTCGAGCCTCTCGTTCTCGTTGGTCGCAGCGAGCACCTGACCGCTCACGTAGTCCATGAGGAAGTATCCGCGAGCCGGAATCTGCGGCGGCGCGGGGATTGGCGGCGCGGCCGTTTTGCCGGGTTGCTGTGCGATGACGTTCGGAATCGGCGCCGGGACGCTGGTGGTCTGGGTAGGCACGGAAGAATCGGAGCAAGCGCCGACGAGCAGGGCACAGGCCGCAACCAGACTCGCCAGGAGCCTGCGACGAAGGCACTCGGACATGATCGACATCACCATTTTCGAAGCGGAATCAGCCGGATTCTAACCAGCGACGTCGTGCGAATGTAGACAAATCCGGGCGCACGCGTGGCAGACAAGGGCAGGGAAACGGTTTGAAACAGGCGCCCTCATTCGAGCGCGAGCCGCGCGTCCGCGATGCCGAGAGATTTGAGTCGTGCAACCACCCGATCGAATTCCGGCACGCTGGGGATGGGGCCGATGCGTACGCGGAACATGGGCTTGCCGCTCACTTCATCCGCTCGAACGAATCCCCGGGTGACGCCGTTCGCGCGAAGTTGCGCCAGCAGGTTGACGGCATTGTTTTCCGCACTGAATGCGCCGGCCTGAACATACAGAGCCGTTGCCGTCTCGGGTTCGGCCTTGGCGCCCGTGCCTGGCGCAAGTGCGCGAACCTCCACGAATGCCGTGCCTTCGCGCAGCATGTCCAGCTTTGCTGCCGCCGTATAGGACAGATCGATGATGCGGTCGTCCTTGAACGGGCCACGATCGTTGACGCGCAGCACGACGCTGCGGCCGTTCTTCAGATTCGTCACCTGCACGAATGTCGGCAATGGCAGCGTCTTGTGGGCGGCGGTCATCGCGTACATGTCGTAGATCTCGCCGTTGGAGGTGTGTGCGGCGTGAAAGCCCGGGCCGTACCAGGAGGCTACGCCGCGTTCGCGATAACCATCGGCGCTCGACAGTACGAAATAGCGCTTGCCGAAGACGTTGTAGAAGGGCGGGTTGCCCTTCGCCGAGCGCGGTTCGGGCTTCGGAATTGCGTCGGGAATCGATTCGATTTCCCGCGGGAGTGATACTGGCGGCGGTACCGGGATCCGTGGCGCAGGGCGCGGAGCGGGCGTCGAACAACCCGCGAGTATCGCCGCGATCGACACAAACGCCGTCCAGAGCGTCCGGGATGAGTAGCTGGGTCGTCGCTTCCCGGGCGCGAGCTGCATCAAGGTGTTCCTCCTGCGACGGCTTCACCGAGTTCGTGCACGGCCATGGCGTACATCGTGCTGCGGTTGTAGCGCGTGATGACGTAGAAGTTGGTGAAGCCGACCCGATAGACCGGGCCGTGCTTTCCCTTGGCCACAATCAGCATCGCGGGCGCATCGTCAGGCATTCGCGTGGTGAACTGCACGCCCTTCGCGCGCAGGGACTTCACGGTTTCGTTCAGATCGATCCTGTCGGTGTTGAACCGCCCGAGGTCAGCGTCCTGCAATGAAGCGTCAACCAGCACTTCTTCGTTCTCGCGCCAGCCGAAAGCGCGCAGGTAATTTGCGACGCTGCCGATGATGTCATCCCAGTTCGACCAGAGATCCCGGCGTCCATCGCCATCGGCGTCGATCGCATACTTGCGGTAGCTGCTGGCGATGAACTGCGGCGAGCCCATCGCACCGGCATATGAGCCCAGCGCGGTCAGCGGATCGACGGCTTCTTCGCGCGTCAGCAACAGGAACTGCTGCAGCTCGCCACGAAAGAATTCACCGCGCGGCGGATAGTCGAAGGCCAGCGTCGCCAATGCGTCGATGACCCGGAATTTGCCGGTGATCCTGCCGTAGGAAGTTTCCACGCCGAGAATGCCGAGCACTGTGTTGGCGAGCTGCGCGTCGCCGATCGTCTTGAGTCGTTCCGGATGCTCATCGCGAAAGCGCTTGCCGTACTGGATACGCTGAGGATTGAGGAACTGTTGGCGGTACTCGTACCAGGGCACTACCCGTTCGGCCGGCCGGCTGATCGCATCGAGAATGCTCTGCCTGGTCTCGGCCCGCGACAGCAGTCTGGTGAGACCGTCGCGGTCGAATTCGTAGTCGCGGTGCATCTCCTCGATGAACTCGCGGACTTCGCTGCGATTGCTGTCGAGTGCGACGGCGGGACCGCTCAGGGCGACGCAGGCGAGGACGGCAGCGGCTGAAGGCGGTTGAATCACGTCGTTGGGACAGCGTCAGGGTTCAAAGGTTGCACGTCATCTGCCCACGAGCTTTCGCTTTGCGCATAGCGACATCAGGATGCCGAAGCCTGCCATGAGTGTCACCATCGAGGTGCCGCCGTAGCTGATCAGCGGCAGCGGCACGCCGACGACGGGCAGCAGCCCGGTGACCATCCCGGCATTCACGAACACGTACACCGCGAAGGTGAGTGCGAGACTGCCCGAGGCGAGACGCGAGAACGTGTCCTGCGATTCGGCTGCGAGATACAGCGCCCGGCCGATCACGAACAGGTAGAGCGCGATCACCGTCAGCAATCCGATGAGGCCCCACTCTTCGCCGATGACGGCGAAGATGAAGTCGGTCGAGCTTTCAGGCAGGAATTCGAGCTGCGCCTGGCTGCCGTTCAGATATCCCTTGCCGAATACGCCGCCGGAGCCGATTGCAATCTGGGACTGAATGATGTGATAGCCCGACCCCAGCGGATCGGTCTGAGGATCGAGGAACGTCAGGACGCGCTGGCGCTGATAGTCGTGCAGCAGATAGACCCACGCCACGTACACCGTCGGGATCAGCAGGACGATCACGCTGGCGATCAGTTTGCTGGAGAGACCTGCCAGTACGATCACCATCGCACCCGCTGCGGCTACCAGCAGCGATGTGCCGAGGTCCGGCTGTTCGGCAATCATGATTGTCGGCACCAGGATGGCGGCTCCCACGACGGCCACGGATGTGAAACTCGGCGGCAGCGGCCGCTCATTCAGATACCAGGCGCAGGCGAGCGGCACGGCGATCTTCATGATCTCCGACGGCTGGAAACGGATGAAGCCGAGGTCGAGCCAGCGCTGTGCGCCCATCGCAATGTCGCCGGTGGCCATGACGATCAGCAGCAGGGTCAGCCCGAGCGCGTAGATCCACGGCGTTGCGCCGCGGATCAGCCGGGGTGGAATCTGCGCAAGCATGATCATTGCCAGCATGGCCAGGACGAAGCGCGCGACCTGGGCTTCGAGCATGCCGAGACTGCGGCCCGAAGCGCTGAAGCCGACGATGATGCCGATGCTGGCGAGCAGCGACAGCGCAATGAACAGCGGCCCGTCGAGATGCAGTGCGAGCAGCAGCCGCGCCGATCCGGTCAGCGTGCGCTGTGTCCGCGAAGAGTCGAGTGATGAACCGATTTCCATGAGAGTCCGTGCTGCAATCAATGCGCAGGTGCCGCCGGTCGCGGTGCCGCCCGTTGTGCCGCCGCTGCGGCCGCTGCGGCGGCGGCCCTGCGTCTGGCTTCCTGCTCCTCCCACTGCTCGGGCGTGAGAAGGTAGGAGTCGACGATGCGACGTGCGATCGGACCGGCAAACGCACCGCCGCCACCGGGCGCGTTCTCCACGACGACGGCAACGGCGATCTTCGGAATCGGCGCGTCGGCGGGCGCGAAAGCGATGAACAGTGCATGGTCGCGCAGGTGGACATCGAGTTCGTGCGCCTTGCGCACGCGCTGATTGGAGGCGGCCTTGAACACCTGGGCCGTGCCGCTCTTGCCGGCGATGAGGTAGGGCAGGCCCACGCTGAGGGCCCGCGCGGTGCCATAGGGGGCGTTGGTGACAGCGATCATTCCCTTGATCGCGACATCCCAGGCTTGGGGATCGGAAGTCTTTGCCGGCGGCAGCGCCACGGGCGGCAGCTTGCGCACCTTGCCGGTCTTCACGTCGCGAATCGCGCCGACCAGCCGTGGCTGGAATCGCTGGCCGCGGGCCGCGATGACCGCGGTGAAGTGCGCGATCTGCAGCGGTGTCGCCGACATGTAGCCCTGGCCGATGCCGACACTGATGGTATCGCCCGGATACCAGACCTTCATTTCGGCCTGGCGGAAGTTGTTCCGCTTCCATTGTGTCGACGGCAGGATGCCGGTCTTCTCGCCCGGGATATCGATGCCTGTCACCGATCCCATGCCGAACTGGGCGAGGTAGTCGTGGATGTGATCGATGCCGAGCAGGTTGGCGACGTCGTAGAAGTACACATCGCAGGACGTGGCGATCGCCTTCTCCATGTTGACGCTGCCGTGACCGCCCCTGTCGAAATTCCAGTCGCGCCACGGCCGGCTGACGCGGGGCAGCCGGAAAAGTCCGCGACAGAATTCCGTATGTTCCGGTGTGACGACGCCGTATTCCAGAGCGGCGAGCGCCATCAGCGGCTTGACCGTCGAGCCGGGAGGGTACACGCCGCGCAGGGCGCGGTCGTACATCGGCCGTTCCGGATCGTCCGTGAGTGCGACGTACTGGGCGCGGCTGAGTCCGCGCACGAACAGGTTCGGATCGAATGCCGGTGTGCTGACGAATGCAAGGATGTCGCCGTTGGCCGGGTCGATTGCGACGGCAGAGGCGCGCTGGCCGCGCAGTGACTCTTCGGCGATCTGCTGCACGTGCTGATCGATGGTCAGGAACAGGTCGTTGCCGGCGAGCGGCTCCTTGCGCACCAGGTCGACCGACGAGCGGCCGATGCGTTCGACCGAGCGGCCCTGGGCGTTCACCAGCAATTGTTGCAGTCCGGTCGTCCCGTGCAGTTCCTTTTCGTACTGCTTCTCGACACCGCTCTTGCCGGTCAGCGTCGTGCCCGCGTACTCGTCCATGTTCAGCGACTTCTTGTCGTCTTCGCTGATCGCGCCGACGTAGCCGATGGCGTGAACGCTGCTGTCGCCCAAGGGATAGAAACGCGTCAATCGCGGCGCGATGTCGACGCCCGGGAAGTCGTAGCGGCGCGCGGCGAACTTCGCCAGCTCTACGTCGTTCATCTGCAGCTTGATCGGCACGGCATCGAAAATGCGACGACTGCGGATATCTTTCTTCAGCGCGGGAATGTCATCCGGCTCGATGAGCCCGATATCCGCCAGTCCCTTGAGCGTCGCGTCCAGATCGGGCGCCTGCTCGCGACGCAGCTCGAGCTGGTAGGAAGGCGCGTTGGTCGCAAGCGGCAGGCCATTGCGATCCAGGATCAGGCCGCGGTTCGGCGGAATCGGTTCGATCTTGATGCGGTTGCCCTGCGACAGATCGACGAAATAGTCGTACTTGATGATCTGCAGCCACACCAGGCGGCCGATTACCGCGCAGATGGCGAGGGCAATCAGGGCCGCTGGGGCAATCGCTGGCCACACATGCCATGCCTGCCGCCATCGCTTCCAGGAGTGCTGACGGGAAACCTTCGTAGCGGCTGGACAGCACAAAAACCTTTCCGGCCTTCAGGCGGGGCC
>CAZBKC010000063.1:0-11814 GCA_964492345.1 uncultured Steroidobacter sp.
CACCCTCCTGTCCAAACTACTTAGGATGGTGGTGCGCTGACCGTTTGAAACCGCCCCGCATAAAAGAATGTTGAATGGGATGCGGAGCCATCCTGCTCCGAATATTTTTTCACTCTTTTATGCGGTCTTTTGCGGCCTCCTGGTTTCCTGATCTACGGTTCGATCGCAATGACCGCCCGCCGTCGCGATGCCTCGGTCAGCGGGCCGGTCGATTCCACTGGTGCATCGAGCCACTTCAGTTCCATCACATCGCGTCGCACGCCGAGACGGCTGAGTGCCTCGGCAATCATGCGGGCGCGTGCTTCTGCTATCGCGATGTTTTCGACGATCTGCTGTCCCGATACCTCGATCGGGCGGGTTGCGGCGTAGCCGGTGATGACGATGCGGCGCGGCTTGCTTGCCTTCGCGTACAGCGATGCCTGTTCGATGATGAGTTCGGCGTACTGGTACACGAGGAAGTCGCTGTCGAGTTCGAACTCGATGGTGTAGCTGCGAGGTTCGTACGGCGGCGCAGGCAGGACGCGCGGTACGGAGGAAGGCTGCAGGACGGTGGCCGGAAGTGCGAAGTGGCGCCCCGGATGGCCTTCGGCCGGAATGACATGGCCCTTGCAGGTCTGCGACAACACGGAAACATCGACAGGTTGCAGGACGATTCCGCCGCAGAGTTCACCGTTCGTCGCCGTCACGACGCCTTCGACGAGAATCTGCTGTCCCAGGATCGGCTTGAGGCGCGCATCGGTGACATCGTACTGCCGGCCGTCTGCCGGATCGGTCACGAGCCAGCAGCCTGACTTTCGACCCGCATCGGTATCGCGATACACAGGACACCCGATGAAACGCTTGATCGCAGGGGACGGCGCAGGGGTGTCGGCGCTGGCGGGGATCGACACCGGGCAGATTGCCAGCGAGACAGCAGCTGTGAAATCGCGTATGCCCTTCATCACAACACGCTCATCAGGTTGACGAGATCCTGCTTTTCCTGCTCGGTGTAGCCGATGCTGTAGCGCCGATCGTAGAAGTCGACGATCTCGCGGATCGACTGTGCGGAGCCGTTGGAGAAGTAGGGCGGACGCGCCGCGAGTGCGCGCATCTGCTGGATGGTGATCTTGCCGATGTCGATACAGCGCCCGGTCGTGAGTGCGTAACCGGGATCCTGCGTGTACACGACCCGGCCCAGGTGCGGATGCGGACGGAAGCCGTCCCTGCACGTGAGTTTGAACAGGGGCAGTTCCGGCGCCGGATCGGCGAAAGGTTCATTGGTGGTGCCCAGATCGACCTGGCCCGGCGCCACATCCATGCCCGTGCGCTGCATGTTGTGGCAGAAGGCGCAGGTGTTGCGCACCGGATTGCCGAAGCCCATCGAGGTGATGCCCGCGGCATCCCAGATCAGGAAGGTCCGGGTCGCGAAGCTGCGTGCGCCGCGGGCCACCGATTCGCGAAATGCGCGCTGCTCTGCATTGTCGCCAGGCTGCGCGGCCGGCAGGTTCAGCCAGGGCTGGAATTCCCTCCAGACCGGCTGCGATCCTCCTTGAAGTTCTCCCGCCGCGAACTGCGACAGCATCTGCGGACCGCCCTGGGCACCTGCGGCCGTCAGCTCACTGCCCCAGCGATCATGGCTCTGCGCGCTGTAGAGCGTGCTCTCGAAATCGAGGAGCGCCCGGACCTGCTCTTCGTTCGCCTGCTGCATCTGCAGGTGCGTGAGCATGGCTTCGCGCGCCTGGATCTTCAGCGTGCCGTTGCGTCCGTCGGCCATCAGATTGCCGCTCATCGGCAGTCCCGATTCCGGGTCCAGGGACAGCGGCAATCCATGCTTCGGTTCGAAGGGGAAGCCCACCGCCGTCAGGAACTTCACATTCGCAACGGGACGCGGACGCCGATAGACCGAGACCGTCGGCTCGCTGCTGTGCAAACCATGGCGCGGATGGGTGTTGCAGCCGGTCGGATCCCGGACGACCTCGATGGAGAACTGAGGTTCGATCTTCGATCCATCGGCGGCGCGCGGCGGCCAGGGCCGGAAGATGCGGAACAGGCCGCGTTGCAGCAGCAACGAGTGAGAAGCTTCGTCGGACTGCGGCAGGTGCGGGCAGTTGGAGCCATCGACCGGGGCAAACAGCGGATCCCTGCCCTGTGTCGCCTGCCACTGAGCACGAATGGTGGATAACGACAGGCTCATGCCGTCTGCAGGCTGGTGACACGTCACGCAGGCGCGGCCATTGCTGCCCAGCGGCGTGAAGAACGGATGATCGGGTGCAACGGGGCCGCCAATGCTCAGCGTGGTCAGGCTGCCGTGCGGATTGTCGTATGTCGCGCTGGCGGGGAAGGGCTGCGGATCGCCGGGCCGGCGCCACGACGTCGCGTCGTAGTCGGCCGCGCTGTCCGTCGGCGCCGGTGCCTTGTCGGCATGACGGCGTTCCGGTTCGAGATGACCGGATCCCGGCGTGGCGGCCAGCGCGCCCATCGCGAGCAGCGCGCTGATGAAGAGGCTGCCCGCGCCTCCGGCAATCGCAGAGCGAAACATCAGTGCTCCGGTAAACACGTCTATTTACGAATAGTTTGCATCATCATCTATTGTCCGAGTGGCGGGCAAGCGGATTACGCTCGCCAGCCATCATTTCTCATTATGCCGTCAGACGCAGACTCTGTTACCGGCGTTGCGATATCTCCCCTAGAGTTGTCCGCTGCGAGTGCTGCATGCACCGCACGATCGGGCAACAAAACAATCCGCGAGCCGGGAGGCTGGTGGAAATGATCAGGGGGAAGGTCATGAAGTCGTATCGAATCGCTGCCGGCGTACGTTCAGCGGGTACTGCCATTCCAGCATGGTCGGTGATGGTCGGTGCACTGCTGGCAGGTCAGTCGGTGCAGGCCGCAGAGACGGCGCCCGCAGGCAATGTGTTGACCGAAGTCGTCGTCACGGGCAGCCGCATTCGCGGCACGGCGCCGGTGGGGTCGACCGTCGTTGCGGTCGAGCGTGCGGAAATCGATACCTCCGCTGCGGTCAACACGACGCAACTGATCCAGGAAGTGCCGCAGGTCTTCAACCTCGGCATCTCCGAGAACTCCCGCGGCCAGTCCGGCGGCAACAGCAACATCACGCTGGGATCGACGATCAATCTGCGTGCGCTCGGGCCGTTTGCGACGCTCACGCTCATCGACGGGCATCGCGCCGTGCCGCAGGGCACAAGCGGTCTGGCAGTCGATCCCGCCGTGATTCCGATGCTGGCGCTGGAGCGCGTCGAGATCGTTGCCGACGGCGCCTCGGCCATCTACGGCTCGGATGCCATCGCAGGTGTCGCCAATGTGATCCTGCGGCGCAACTTCGATGGCTTGGAGATTCGCGGCCGTTATGGCGTCGCGGATGACGCTGACGAGAATCAGGTGGGCATTATCTACGGCCACACCTGGGGCAGCGGTCAGGTCACGATCTCCGCGGAGCATCAGTTCCGCTCGGCGCTGAACGGCGAAGACCGGGACTTCTTCCGCGCCGATCTGCGCGACGAAGGCGGTCGCGACTATCGCTCGCGCCTGTGTCAGCCGGGCAATATCGTCGTGGGATCCGGTACAGGTGCTGTCAGCTATGCCATTCCGCAAGGCGGCGTGACGGCGGGAAATGCCGGCTCCCTGCAGCCGGGCACGTTCAATCTCTGCGATCCCAACAAGTCTCAGGACCTGCTGCCACAGCAGGAGCGCAACGGCGCCCTGGTGACCTTCGATCAGGACATCACCGACAACTGGAGCGTGCACGCGAATGCTTTCTGGTCGAAGCGCGAGTTCGAGAACCGGATTGCGTATCAGAGCGGTACGCTCACCGTGCCTGCGACCAATGCCTTCTTCGTGGCACCGCCGGGTGCGACGCTGAGTCCGTGTCCGGCCAGCGCAGGCGTGCCCGCCGGTACGCTGTGCGAGGTGGTGCAGTACTCCTTCCGCAACGATTCGCCGGAACGCACCAACGTCGGCTTTTCCGAAGCGGCGCAGATCACCGTCGGAACGACGATCGGGCTGCCGGCCGAATGGAAGCTCGATATCGACTACACGTACGGACATGACGAGGACGAGGCGGACAATCCGCTGATCGCCGCGCCTCGCCTCGCTGCCGCGCTCGCCAGCAGCAATCCGGCGACGGCCCTGAATCCCTTCGGCGGCAGCAACAGCGAGAGCGTGATCGCCGACATCGTCTCGAACCGGCAGCTCGCACAGGGCGGCACGAACATGCATGTCGCGGAGGCCGCACTCAGCGGCAGGCTGTTCGACCTGCCGGGAGGCGCCGTGCGTCTCGCGGCGGGCTACGAAGGACAGCGTTACAACTATGCGACGGGCATCAACGGTGTGTTCCGCCATTTCGAGCGGGACGTCGACTCTGCCTATCTGGAAGTGTTCCTGCCGATCTTCGGCAGCAGCAACGCGGTAACGGGCCTGCGCTCGCTCACGCTGAACGTGGCGGGTCGCTACGACGACTACAGCGACGTCGGCGACACGACCAATCCCAAGTACGGTCTCGACTGGAAGCCGATCGATTCCCTGACGTTCCGCGCCAGCTACGGCGAATCGTTCCGCGCACCGGGCATTGCCCAGATCTACGGCAACACCAACCGGCTGTTCGTGCAGAACTATACCGATCCGACGCTGGGCGGTGCGCTGCGCATCGGCGCGACGCTCTCGGGCGGCAACCTGGACCTCAAGCCGGAAACGTCCAAGACACGCAGCTTCGGCGTCGAATACGCGCCCGATGCATTGCCGGGATTCAAGGGATCGCTCACGTATTTCGACATCGACTACGACGGCCAGGTCGTGCAGTTCCTCTCCGACCTGACGATCCTGAATCGCGAGGCCGACTTCGCCGGCACCGGCATCATCGTGCGCAATCCCGATCCGGCGTTCATCGCACAGCTGGCGCAGCTCGGTGTGACGGGTGTGCTGCCGCCAGTGGTCACGCTGTTCGTCGATGGACGCTCCTTCAATCTCGGAGAGTCCAACATGCAGGGCTTCGATGCACAGATCAACTATGCATGGCAGACCGATTCGCTCGGCGACTTCGGCGCAACGCTGAACGGAACGTACCTGACCGACTACGAATACGCGCTCACGCCCCAGGCCCAGCCCGCCGATCTGCTCAATGTCATCTACAACCCGATGCGCCTGAAGCTGCGCGGCGGTCTGACCTGGAATCTCGGCGGCCTGACCGCGTCCACGATGGTGAATCACATCAACAGCTACACCAACAACCTTTCACCCGTAGTGCGCGACGTCGACAGCTTCACCTCGCTCGATCTCTATCTTGGCTACAGCTTCGCGGATCGCTTCGACGGCACCTGGCTCGAGGACCTGACGGTGGCTCTCGATGTCACCAATGCCTTCGACGAAGAGCCGCCGTTCGTCGACATCGCGCAGAGCCCGAACGGCGGTGGCGGCTTCGACCCGACGCAGGTGAACCCGCTGGGTAGGGTGATCGGGTTGTCGGTCAGCGCAAGATTCTGAGAAAGAAGCCGCCGGGAGTTCACACGGAGGTATGCAGAGCCGGAAAAAAGATTTCACACAGAGGGCACAGAGAGCACAGAGGTAGGAGAGGAAGAACTGCTTAAGGCAGTGGCACTAGGCTGAAGCCGGCCCCACAGCCAATGTCATTCATCTCTGTGTTCTCTGTGATCTCTGTGTGAAATTCTCCTTCCGGGGATCGCGTCAGCTCTCCCGCGGAAAGAAACTCAGCGCGAAGACCGCGATGCACGCGACTGCGGCCACCGGTGCCATGTACTGCACGACATGGGTTGCCGTCGCGCCGGCACCCAGCAGCGCGCCGGCAAGCAACGGTCCGCAGATGGAACCGATGCGCCCGACGGCGATGCTCGCACCCGAACCGGTGCCGCGAATGGGGGTGGCGTAGTACGAAGCTGCAACTCCATACAATGCGTAGTTCGCACCCAGCAGCAGGAATCCCGCTGCCGCGCTCAGGATCAGCACCGGCTCGAGCTGGCGTGCTGCGCCGAGCGCAATGATCACTGCGATGAGCAGTGCGTAGGCACCGGCCAGCGGCCAGCGCGTGCCGCAACGATCGACCAGCCATCCCAGCGCCAGCGCACCTGCAACGCTGCCGAAGTTGAAGGCCAGGGAGGCGTGCGGCGCGATGACGCGGTCCAGCCCGTTCGCCATCACCAGCGTCGGCAGCCAGTTGAGGAACAGATACAGGATCAGCAGCGTCGGCAGGAAGGTCAGCCACAGCAGCAGCGTCGGCATCGCCCGTCGCTCGCCAAACAGCGCGTGCATCACCGGCATGCGTGCTTCCTTGCTGCGTGCTGCAGCAACGAGCGTTTCCGACATCCAGAGCTTCAGCGCCACCGCAACGATCAGCGGCAGAGTGCCACCGACGATGAAAATCGTGCGCCAGTCGAAATCCGGCGGCAGCACCTGCGTCAGCAGGGCGGACAAGCCGCCACCCAGAGGCATGCCGCAGAACATGGTCGATGCGGTCAGGGCGCGTTTCTCCGGCGGGCTGATCTCGGCGGCAACGGCCATCATGTTCGGCAGAGCGGCGCCGAAGCCGAGCCCAGCGAGCAGGCGCGAGGCGAACAACACTTCGAACGAACCGGAGAACGCGGTCAACAGGGTGAAGGCACCGAAGGCGAGTACGGAGCCGATGAACACCGGCTTGCGACCGAAGCGGTCGGCAGCCCAGCCGCCCATGCTGGCGCCGATCACCAGGCCGATGTTGGCGATGGCGAAAACCCATCCGAGTTGCTCGGGCGTCAGGCCGAATTCCGGTGCAAGCTTCGGTGCGGCGACACCCATTGCCTGGATATCGAAGCCTTCGATCACGGCGACCAGAAAACACAGGCCGACAGTCAGTGCGGCATTCGGGCCACGAGTCGATTCAGTCATTCTTGTATCCCCCCGGCAGCACTCGCTGGCTATCTTATGATGATGACATCCGCTGGCGGCTGCGATTCGTACATGGCAAGCACCTGGTCCGCACGCTGCCGCAGCAGTGCGCGCTGGTTGACAGATCCCTTGTCCGTGATTTCGCCATGATCGAGCGACAGCGGTGACCGCACGAGTATGGCACGGCGAATATTCATCGAGCTTGCGGGGAAGCGGGACGCATGCTGCTCGAGGCGTTCCCGGATCAATGCAAGCAGACGTTCGTGCTCGCACAGTTCTGCGTGCGTGGGCTCATGCGTCAGACCCAGTACTTCGGCGCATGCCGCGAGGTCCGGAATCAGCACGGCCGTCAGGAAATCGCGATCGAGTCCGGCGATTCCCACGTCCTGAATCAGCGGCGACATCGCGGCAATGAGCCTGGCGCGCAGCGGACCGACGCTGACCCAGGTGCCGCTGGCCAGCTTGAAGTCTTCGGCGATGCGGCCGTCGAACACCAGGCCGCGCGTCGGCTGTGCCGGATCGATCAAACGAACCGCGTCACCCAGGCGATAGAACCCCTCGTCATCGAAGGCAGCGGCCGTGAGATCGGGGCGTCGCCAGTAGCCCGGGGTGACGCTCGGGCTGCGCACACGAATTTCCAGCTTGCCTTCGAGGGGAGTGAGCTTCACGAGATTGCCCGCGGCGGGCAGGCCGATCACCGATGTGTTCTCTGCGGCCGGCGTCGTGAATGTCACCGACGGCCCGGTCTCAGTCGCACCGATACCGGAGATCATCGGCACCCTGAAACCGCGTTCTTCGAGTGACATGCGATCGAGTGCGTCACGGGTGTGCTGCGGCAGCGAAGCGCCCGCAAAGAAGTAGGCATGCAGGCGGCTGTAAAAGGCACGGCGCAGCGTCGCGTCTTCCTGCAAGGCGTGGGCGAGGGCATCGAAGCCCTTGGGCACGTTGAAGTACACGGTCGGCGCGATCTCGCGCAGGTTCCTGAGCGTCGTGACGAAGCCGGCCGGGGTCGGCTTGCCGTCGTCGATGTACAACGAGCCGCCGTTGAACAGCACGAGACCGACATTGTGACTGCCGCCGAAGGTATGGTTCCACGGCAACCAGTCGACGATCACGGGCGGCTCGTCATTCAGGAAGGGCAGGGCCTGACGCAACATCATGGCGTTGCTGCATAGCATGCGTTCGGTGGTGATGACGGCTTTGGGATCGCCCGTCGATCCGGACGTGAGCAGGAATTTCACGATGCTGTCGGCGTTCGTGCGTGCGTGAGCCGCTGCCACGCGCTCCGACGGCGTGCTTTCAATCCTTGCGAGCGAGGTCGTCGGTCGCGTGAACGTGAAGTCCGCGTCGGTGACCAGTTCGATGGCGGGATCCACGACCTCTGCCAGTGCGCGGGAATAGGGCTTCGTATCGAATGCCGCAACCAGGCCCGGCGTCAGCAGGCCCATCACGTATCGCAATTTGTTGAGTTCGCCCGCCGACAGCGAATAGGACGGCGACACCGGGCAGTAGGGAATTCCCGCCCAGGTTGCGGCGAAAGCAAGCAACAGGTGTTCGATGCTGTTGCCCGACAGGATCGCGATGGGGCGTTCGATGGACAGACCGCGATCCAGCAGACCTTCAGCAATGCCTTGTACGCGCGCCAGGGTTTGCGCATACGTCAACTTCCGCCAGTGACCGTCTGCCGCCCGGCGTGCGACGAACACGCGATCGGGCGCCACGCGGGCCCAGTGTTCGAGGGCATCCATCGTACGCACCGGGTACTCGCCCAGCGGCTTGCGTGGGTGCAGCAGGATCGAACCGTCGCTGCGCAGCTCCGCATCCGTCGTGAACGGATCGGGCGCCCAGGCGGAAGGCGCCCCCGTCATTTGCGCGCGGCTTCCCATTCGGCGAGGCTCCTGCCTTCACTGACCAGCTTTTCGAGCAGCGGCGCCGGCTGCCAGTGCATCGGGCCGAACTGGCGTCGATACTTCAGCATGCCATCGAGCAACGTCTTCAGGCCGATGGTCTGCGCATAAAACATCGGGCCGCCGCGGTAGCGCGGAAATCCGTAGCCTGCGAGCCAGACGACGTCGATGTCGGAGGCGCGCAGGGCAACGCCTTCTTCGAGAATGCGGATGCCCTCGTTGAGCAACGGATACAGGCAGCGCTCGAGGATTTCCTGCTGCGTATGTTCGCGCGGTTCGATGCCGAGCTGCGCTGCGCGGGCGCGCAGGATCGCAATCGCCTCGGGATCGTCGAAACGGGTGCGGTTGCCGGGTTCGTAGCGATAGTAACCCTTGCCGTTCTTCTGCCCGAGGCGGCCCGCTTCGTGGAGTGCGAAGTCGGCCTGGTAGTAGCTCGGGTCCGGCGGATACTTGTCCGCGTTCGCGGTGTGCACATTGATGCCGACATCGATGCCGGCCATATCGAACACCGCCAGAATGCCCATCGCCATGCCCCATTCTTCCAGCGCCGAGTCGACCTGTCGCGGCGTGGCGCCTTCGAGCACGATGCGTTCCGCTTCGCGCGCATAGCCTTCCATCATGCGATTGCCGATGAAGCCGTAGCACACGCTCGCAAGCACGGGTGTCTTGCGCAGCGGCTTCGACAGGTCCATGACCGTGCGGATGACGGCCGGCGAGGTGCGCTTCGTCCGCACCACTTCGAGCAGCGGCATGATGTTGGCCGGCGAGAAGAAGTGCATGCCGATGACGTCCTGCGGTCGTGCAGTGGCATCTGCGATGGCGTCGATATCGAGCGTCGACGTGTTCGTCGCCAGCACGGCACCGGGTTTCGCGAGCTTGTCGAGCCGGGCAAATATCTTCCGTTTCAGATCCATGTTCTCGAACGCGGCTTCGATGACGACGTCGGCGTCGCGCAGGTCGTTGTAGTCGAGCGAGCCGCGGATCAGTGCGAGGCGCTGCGCTTTTTCCGCCTCGGTCAGGCGTCCGCGTTCGACGAGCGACGCATACGTGCGATCGAGTCCCTTGAGGCCGCGGTCCAGCGCTTCGCGGGTCGAATCGATGAGCGTCACCGGGATGCCGGCATTCGCGAAGCAGATGGCGATGCCGGATCCCATGGTGCCGGCACCGATGACGCCAGCGGACTTGACGGGCTGGGCCGGCGCATCGGCAGGCAGCCCGGGGATGCGGCGCGTCTCGCGTTCCGCGAAGAAGGCATGGACGGCGCCTTTCGACTCATCGCTCAGCTTGCAATCGTTGACCAGACGGGTTTCCAGTTCCAGTCCTTCCTGCAGCGGCGTGCGCGCCGAGGCGCTGACCGCTTCGACGGCGACCAGCCCGGCATTGCGATTCGGATACTGCTTGCGAGCCAGGGCCTTCATGCGCTCGATGACTTCCGGCGTCGCGGTCGCGGGGTCGACCGACATTTCTCCCGTGCGCCGCACGCGACGACCGGCAGCGAGCAGCTCGCGCGTGTAGTTCAACGTGCCATCGAGCAGATCGCCTTCGATGACGGCATCGAGGAAGCCGAGATCGAGCGCCTTCGCCGCATCGACCGGCCGTGCCGACAGGATGAATTCCAGCGTCTTCTCGACGCCGATCAATCGCGGCAGGCGCTGTGTGCCGCCGGCGCCCGGAATGATCCCGAGCGTGACTTCCGGCAGACCGAAGCGCGTACCCGGCGCCGCGACGCGGTAATGGCAGGCGAGGGCGATCTCCAGTCCGCCGCCCATGACGGTCCCGTGCATGGCAACGACGACGGGGACCGTGAGGTTCTCCCAGCCGTTGAACAGCGCGCGGTATTCCTCTTCGCGCGGCGGTCCGGAAAACTCGCCGATGTCGGCGCCCGAGAAGAAGGTCGAGCCATCGCAGCGAAGGATCACCGCCTGCAGATCCTGCGCACGCTGCAGGTCAGCAAGTGCGGCGCCGAGATCCCTGCGAACGGCGGCCGTGATGGTGTTGACCGGCGGGTTGTTGACGGTGACCACGGCGATCCCGCCGTGACGCTGCACACTGACGACGCTCAATTCGATCTCCTCGTTTTTCAGTTCGCAGGCAGCAGGTCCGCTGCCGCCGACTCGGCCAGACGACCGGACTGGGAAGTGGTGATGCCAAGGGCTCGCAACAGACCGGCGGCCATGTTGGCGGCGACTGCGCCAGGAGGCGTCACCACGCGCTCTTCGAGCACATGCCGCAGGACGATGACGATGATGCCCATGACCAGCAGGATGCCGCCCTCCAGATCGACATGCCGGAAGCGGTCCGCGCGAATGCCGCGCTGCACGACATCGCGCAGTCCGCGGTTGATCGGCGCATCCGCCATCGTGGCGCCCGAATTCAGTTTCCACAGCACGCGCGCGCTGTCGGGATGTTCGATGGCAAAACGTACGAATACACACAGCGCGCGGGCGAGATGCTCGGCCGCATCCTCGATGCCTGCGTTGGCCTCGTTGATGGCCAGCTCCACCTGGCGTCGCACCGCAGCACCGATCTCGCGGGCGAACACGTCCTTGTCCGCGAAATGGTTGTAGAAGCTTCCCTTGGCGACTTCGGCGGCGGCGACGATTTCGTCGACGCTCACGCCATCGACGTCGCGCGAAGCGAAGAGGGTACAGCCTGCGCTGAGCAGGGCTTCGCGCGTTCGAACCCGACGGCGATCGGGCGGCCGACGGTCGGTCACTTTCTGTCGGGCCACGATGAAGTTCCGGCAAGGGACATGAATTGACTATACCGTACAATAATGACTAAATGGTCATAAATATTGCTTCTACCCGGAACAGCCTTCATGAGCCACTTTGACAACGTCGAGATTCCGTACGGCGCCTACTGGTCGACGCCCTTCGCGAAATGGCAGGGCAGCCTGCAGCACCTGCACAGCGTGAAGTTCGCCGCACACGTGGCGAAGGCCGAGATGGCGAAGCGCAATCTCACGCCGCAGCAGTTCGATTTCGGCGTGCTCGGCATCACGCAGGTGCAGTACCAGTCGTTCCAGGGCGCGATC
>CAZBKC010000064.1:0-11732 GCA_964492345.1 uncultured Steroidobacter sp.
CTGCCCGATCGGACCTCCACCGTGACTGCACGTGGTTCAAAGTCTGGAGGCAGGGCGATGGCCTGTTCAATCTCCTGGAAGTACCGGAACTTGAACTCCACGGAGCCGTCGGCCCGGGTGTCGCCGCCAACTTGCGACAGGGGCAACTGAACCGGCGCGTTGTTGCGGACGCCCTCGATCGTAATGGTCGCGGCCCCGGAAGCAGCGGTGTCCTGCCGCATGGACTGCACGAGGACGAGTTGCAGGCGGTAGTGATGTTCGGCACCGCCCGGGCTGATCTGGAACCCCTGGACACGCAGACCGCCGATCCCGTCTTCCGGCGCGACGATGCCCCGGTAAAAAGTCAGCTCTTCGCGATGCTTGAGCACCTGTGACTGCAGGTCGGCCAGGCTCCTCTCGACCTCGGCATAGGCTTGTTTCTCGACGTTCCGGGCCAGTTCCGCGGCGGCCAGGTCGGTCTTGAGCTTCTCGTTCGCTTCGCTCAGCGCGTCCATCTGTGCCATGAGTTCGCGGCGCCGCTGGATCTCGGCGAATTTGCTGTGGCCGCCCTGGAAGCGGCCCGTTTCGTACACCGCATAGAGCAACAGCACGGCTCCCAACGCGCCCCCAATGAGCAACAACCGGCGCTGCCATTTCGGCCGTGACCGGATGATGAATTGCCCAGTGCGCGGGCCGCCGGAATCAGCCATTCACCTCAATCCCATATATCGGAAGGGAGCTCATGCATCCCGCGTCAAGTCACGGTAACCTGCCGCATTAGAACACAGCCACCCGCTCGAACCGCGACCCGTCCTCACTACGGTTCCAGAAGAAGGCCGCTCATGCTCTGGCTCAAGGCGTTCCACATCGTCTTCGTCGTGACCTGGTTTGCCGGTCTTTTTTATCTTCCGCGACTCTTCATCTATCACGCCGAAGCGGCCGATCCGGCAGGCATCGATCGATTCAAGGTCATGGAGCGGCGCCTGTTCGTGATCATGACCATCGGCGCGACTCTGGCCGCGATTTTCGGTGTCTGGATGCTGATGGCCGCGCCGGCGATGCTGAAACTCGGCTGGATCCACGCGAAGTTGACGCTGGTTGCGCTGCTCATCGGCTATCACATCTGGTGCCAGCGCCTGATGGTCGCGCTGCGTGACGGCACCAATCGTCACTCGTCGCGATGGTTTCGCATCTTCAACGAGGTGCCGGCGGTGCTGCTGATCGCGATCGTGATACTGGCAGTGGTGAAGCCGTTCTGAGGGCCCGTTACTGATCGCCGGGCTCGCCCTGGACCGGCTGACTGCGCCTGCGCGCAAGGTTCCGCAAATTCTTTTCAGCCGCTGACCAATCCGGCAGCACCGGCGGGTTCTCGGGCCAGGCACGGTTCGCCAGCTCATCGAGTGCCCGCACGTAGACAGCGCGCTTGAAATAGATCACTTCGCGGACCGGCGTCCAGTAATCGACCCAGCGCCAGCGGTCGAATTCCGGGGCGTTCGTCGCATCGAAATGCAGCCGGTCTTCCGGTGCGGTCAGTCGCAGCAGAAACCAGCGCTGCTTCTGACCGATGCAACGCGGCTGGGCATTGCGCCTCACATACTGCCGCGGCAACCGATAGCGCAGCCAATGCCGCGTGGCAGCGACCAGTTCGACATCCGATTGCTCCAGCCCGATTTCTTCCTTGAGTTCGCGATACAGTGCCTGCTCCGGGGTTTCGTCGCGAAGCACACCACCCTGGGGAAACTGCCAGCCCTTGCCGCCGGGGCGGCCGCCGAGAAATACCTGGCGATCGTCCCGGAACAGGACGATTCCAACATTGGCACGGAAACCTTCGGCGTCGATGAAATCGGTCATGATATGCGCCGGATTGTTCCACAAGGTCCGGCGTTGAACTACCCACAGACGCAACGCGAGCGCGCCTTGAATCCACTCGCACCCGCCCCGTAACCTTGCGCACCGCCATCACGCAGCAGGCCGTCCTTGTCCGCAGCGACCCGCAGAATCGCTCCCCTGTACGGCCTGCTCGCCACCGCCGCACTCATCGCCTTCGCTCTGTCGGTGCTCACAGGCAGCGTGATGCTGAGCCCAAGCCGCGTATGGGAAGGCCTGGTCGGCAACGACGCGCTGGCCCGATCGGTGATTGTCGACCTGCGACTGCCGCGCACGCTGACTGCATTTGCCGCTGGCGGCTTGCTGGCCATGGCGGGCGTGCTAATGCAGGTGCTGCTGCGCAATCCGCTGGCCGATCCATTTGTCATGGGTGTATCCGGCGGCGCGGCGGTTGCCGCGTTGTCGGCAATGCTGCTGGGACTCACAGGGTTGGCAGTTGATTTCTGTGCGACGCTCGGCGCGCTGGCAGCGACGTTGATCGTGTTCGCGCTCGCGCATGGCGAAGGTGGATGGACACCAACGCGCCTGCTTCTTACCGGGATCGTAATGGCTGCCGGCGCCAGCGCAGTCGTGAGCGTACTGCTGGCGATGGGCAATGACACCGAGCTGCGCGGCATGCTCTTCTGGCTGATGGGCGATCTCTCGATGAGTTCGCGACCGTGGCCACTTCTGGTCTTGTTTGCGGCAGCCCTGCTCGCGGCGCTGCCGTTTTCCCGCCAACTGAATGTGCTTGCGCGCGGCGAACTTCAGGCCCGTGCGCTCGGTACGCCGGTACAGGGTTTGCGCATCGCGATCTTCATTGCCAGCTCGCTGCTGACCGCGGCCACCGTCACGAGCGCAGGAACGATAGGATTCGTGGGCCTGGTCACGCCGCACCTGGTGCGACTGCTGCTGGGATCCGACCACCGCTGGGTCATGCCGGCGTCGGCATTGCTGGGCGGCACATTGGTGATGCTAGCCGACCTGTGCGCACGTACGCTGCTGGCGCCGAGGCAGTTACCCGTCGGCGCGCTGACGGCGATCGCGGGAGTCCCGTTGTTCCTGATGCTGATGCGGAGGCAGCGGAAGTGACGGAAGTCACGAGGGTTACGAAAGTGACGACGGTCAGAGAAGCGCTCTCACCTCGTGACTTTCGTGACTTTCGTCACTCTGTCTTTTCGAACGCCACCACATGATCCGGCTCGATCCGGATGCCGATCATCTCGCCGACGGCATGATTGTGGTGACTCGGGACCAGCGACAACAGACGCGCGCCGCTGGGCAGTTTCAACGTGTACAGGAACTCGGCTCCACGGAACGCACGATGACAGACTTCCGCGCGGAATTCGCTGGCATCGTCATGGATCACATCATCCGGGCGCAGCAGCAGGTCGACTCGCGCACCCTTGGCCCAGTGCGCCTGGCCATTCGCCCGCATCACGCCGATTTCCGTCTGCACTGCATTCTCGGCGACCACCTCTCCCGCGATGAAGACACCCTGTCCGACGAAGTCGGCCACAAAACGGGTCGCGGGGCGGTGATAGAGATCGTAAGGCGAATCCCATTGCTCCAATCGACCCGCCCGCATTACACCAACCAGGTCGGCAACCGCGAACGCCTCCTGCTGATCGTGCGTCACCAGCAGAGCGGTCGCATTCAGGCTCTTCAGCACCGTGCGCACCTCCCCACCCAATCGCTGGCGCAGCTCCACGTCGAGACTCGAGAACGGTTCATCGAGAAGCACGAGCTCCGGTTCCGGTGCGAGCGCGCGCGCCAGCGCAACACGCTGCTGCTGACCGCCAGAGAGCTGGTGCGGATACTGCCCCGCATAGTCGGCAAGCCCCACGGTGCCAAGGATAGCCTGCACGCGACTATTGCGAACCGACGCCGGCATCCTGTGCAGCCCGAAAGCAACGTTCTGCGCGACCGTGAGATGCGGGAACAGCGCATAGTCCTGGAAAACCATGCCGATGCGACGCTCCGCGGGCGACATCGTGAATCCGGGCTTCGACAGCAACCGTTCGTGTGCCCGAACAGTGCCCGCATCGACGGGTTCGAAACCGGCAATACAACGCAGTGCAGTCGTCTTGCCGCAGCCGCTCGGACCGAGCAGGCAGCCGATCGACCCCTGCGGCAAACGCAGCGACAAGCCGTCGACAGCCCGACGCTCACCGAAAGCACGGACCACGTCCTGCAGTTCAAGCCACATGGGCGTTTCCGCGACTCAGCATTGCAGCCGGAATCAGGCCGACCGCAACGATCACGACGGCCGGCAATGCGGCACGCTCCCACTCGCCAATCGATGTCATGTTGAAGACACGAACGGCCAGCGTGTCCCAGCCGAACGGCCGGGTAATCAATGTGATCGGCATCTCTTTCATGACGTCGACGAACACCATGATCGCGGCCGTGACGAGACTGGACCGAAGCAGGGGAATGTGAACACTCCGCAGCAGGCGGGCACCGCCGACACCAAGACCCATCGCGGCTTCATCGAGACTGCGCGTGACGCGCTGCAGCCCGCTCTCGATCGGGTGAAAGCCGACGGCGAGGAATCGCGCCATGTAGGCGAGCAGGACGCCGAGCAGCGTGCTCTGCAGAAGAATCGTCGGCGCAGCAGCACCGAACAGACTGCGCAGCAGATCCTGCAGCGCGTTGTTGACCATGATGAGCGGAAACAGCGTACCCACCGCCAGCACTGTGCCGGGAATGGCGTAGCCGACCGTTGCGAGTCGTACCGTCGCATTGTTGAACGCCGAAGGCTGACGGCGCAGCAGATAGGCAAGCAGCAGGCTCGCCGCAACGATCACCAGCGCCGCCGAGCTCGCGAGGACCAGGCTGTGCATCGTGAACATCCAGTAGCGCGCATCGAGATCCCGCCCGGCCCGCCCGATGGCCCACCAGATCAGCTGCAGCAACGGCAATGCAAATGCCAGGGCGAAAATGCTGCACGCGAAAAAGCTCGCCAGCCACCGCGTGCGCGCGCCCAGTGGCGTGCGGATCTGATGACTGCTGTCGCGGGTATCGGCATAGCGGACACCCGACCGCGAGCGCCGGTCGAAAAACAGGGCAATGAGAATGAACACGAGCAACACCGCAGAAAGTTCGAGCGCGGCATGAACGGAGAACAGGCCGAACCAGGCCCGGTAGATCGCCGTCGTAAACGTGTTGTAGTTGAAGATCGAGACGGCACCAAAGTCCGCCAGCGTCTCCATGCAGATCAACGCCACGCCGCCGGCGATCCATGGCTTCGCCATCGGCAATGCAACGCGCCAGACGGCCGCGCCGCGGCTGTAACCGAAAGTCTGCGCCACCTCGAGAACACGCCGGCCCTGCGTGAGAAAGGCATTGCGTGCCATGAGGTAGACGTACGGATAGAACGCGAGTGACAACACCAGGATCACCCCACCGCTCGAACGGATGGGCGGGACCCACGAAGACGAACCCAGCCACGATCTGAGACCGGTCTGCAACGGCCCGGCATAGTCCAGAAATCCAATCGCCACGAACGCGAGCACATACGCGGGGATTGCGAGCGGCAGCATCAGCGCCCACTCCAGCCAGCGCCGACCGGGGAATTCGCACATGGCTGTGAGCCAGGCGAGCGACGTCCCCAAGGTCCCGGCCACGATCGCGACTGCGATCACGAGCTTGACCGTGTTGACGGCCACTTCGGGCAGGACGTACCGCGCCAGGTGCGCCCAGACACCGGTCTCCGGCGAAATCAGCGCGCCCGCAATGACGAGAAGCGGAAGCAGTGCCGGCAGGCAAAGCAGCATTGCGAGCGTCGAACCGCGCCACGTGCCGGTGCCCGGCACCGCGACCATCTCAGCCTGGACGACGCTCATGAAATGCCGGTGCGCTGATCTAGAGATAGCCGGCGCGATCCATCAGGCGCACTGCTGCGGGCTGCAATTCGCCGGCGCTGGCGACGTTGAGCTGGCTGGGCTTGAATTCGCCCCAGGCGACCACCTGCTCGACTGCCCTGGCTGCGGGCGATGCCGGGTATTCGAGATCGATACCGGCGAACATCGCCTGGGCTTCGGGCTGCGACAGCCATTCGAGGAATTTCTGTGCCTGTGCGGCTCGCGGAGCATTGGTCGTGATGCCTGCCCCCGAAATGTTCACGTGCGTACCGTCACTGCGCTGATCCGCCCAGAACAGTCTGATGGGAATGTTCGGATCGTCGCGCTGCAGACGACCGAAGTAGTACGTGTTGACGATGCCGACATCGCACTGCCCGGCAACGATCGCCTGCATCAGCAAGGCGTCGCTGGCGAAGACCGGCGTCGTGAGATTGGCAACCCAGCCGCGTACGATCTGCTCGGTCTTCTCTTCGCCGTGCTGCGCGATCAGCATCGCCACGAGCGACTGGTTGTAGACCGATTTCGAAGTACGCAGACACAAACGGCCCTTCCATTTCGCATCGGTGAGCGACTCGTAGCTGTCGAGTTCCTCGGGCTTCACCCTTTCGGTGCTGTACACGATCGTACGTGCCCGCACCGTCAGCCCGAACCAGCGTTTCTGTGGATCGCGCAGATGCCCGGGAATATTGGCATCCAGAACGGTGGATTCGGTGGGGCGCAGCAGGCCGAGCTGTGCGGCATGCCAGAGGACACCCGCGTCCACGGTGATCAGCAGATCAGCCGGCGAATTCTTGCCCTCGGCCACGAGCCGCTGAATCAGCGGAGCCGCATCGTCGGTGATGAGCTGAATCTTCTGGCCGCTCTCCTGTACGTAGCGATCGAAGATCGCCTGGATGTGCTCTTCGTTGCGGGCCGAATAGACGATCAGATCCGAAGGTGCCGGTGCACAGGCCGACAGCAGGCCAAGAAAGACAGCCACGAGCGGTCTGAAGCGACCGGAAAACACACGATTGGACAAGCGCGTATCCTTATGAATGCGAATCACTCTCATTAAATGGTAGCACGACTGCCGTGCCGGCCAGGCACGTTCTTGCGAGAGCACACGCAAGGGACGGACGTCAGGCCAGCTCGACCCGATTTCGCCCGTTCTGTTTGGCGCGATAGAGCGCGGCGTCGGCCTGCGCCAGGAGACGCTCGGCCGCCGCTTTGAAATCCGATTCGTTGCGATCGAGAACGATGCCCGCGACTCCGATGGACACCGTCAGGCTCAGCGATACACCGTCCTGGATCTGCAGCGGAGCGTCGGCCACAGCCAGGCGGATGCGTTCGGCCAGGGCCGCGGCCTGCTCGGGATTGATACCCGGCGCGATCACAACGAACTCATCGCCACCGAAACGGGCCGCAGCGTCGCTGTCGCGGATGTGCGCATCGACACGCTGAGCCGCCTCCCTGAGAGCCATGTCGCCAGCCAGATGGCCGTACTGGTCGTTGATCTGCTTGAAGCGATCCAGATCGATCAGCAGGCACGTGAGGCCGGTTCCCTGACGTTGTGCACGCGCCAGTTCTTCCTTGAGTCGCGCGTGCAGATAGCGCCGGTTGTGCCACCCGGTGAGGAAGTCAGTGAGCCCGCTGCGCACGAGTCGTGCCCGGTTCACGGCGTTCTCGATTGCGAACGATGCAATGACGCCAAGATGCGCGAGGAAATCGGTTGCGAGGTGCCGGGAGAATCGTTTCTCGTCGTTGCTGCCGAAATTGAGGCTGCCGTGGAGTCGATCGCCGCGGCGCAGGGGAATCAGCGCCACGCTGCGCAGTCCCTCGGCCCTGGGGAACAACAGCTGGTGGTCGCACCCCATGTAGGGACCGAGCCAGGGCTTGTGGAATGCATTGAACTGCGGCGCGATGCCGACGAGGCTGTCGGTGAAGATCACCTGCGGAAAATCAGCCGTATTCAAGTGATCTGCGATCAGCAGATGCCGTATTTCATGCTGCGGGTCGCACAGAGCAAGCGTCACGTGCTCCAGTCCGTATGAGACCCGCAGTCCCTTGCAGATCGCCTCGAACAACTGCGCGAGATTGTCGGCTTTGAGCAGCTCCAGCTCCCGCTCCTGGCTGCGCTTGAGCAGACGTTCATTCGTGGCCGCTTCCTCGACCAGCGACGCAATGCGGGCCCGCAATTCGCGCGTTTCGTTTTCCAGGTCGCGAAGGGACATGTCGCGCGGTCCTCAGGGTTCCCGCACGCGCCCGGACAGATATTCGCGGCCTCGATGCATCATGGCGGCGAATTCGTGCGCATCGTTGTTGGCGACCGACGACCACAACCGCTCGACTGCCTCACGCAGTGCCGCAAGCGATTCGCGACCGTAATCATTGAGGCTCTGGATCTCGAAATACAGTTCCGGGCTTTCAGCGGCCACTCGCGTCGCGACATCGACCTGCGCGTCGTACGTCGTGCTCGATAACTGCGCGAGACGCGGCGCGGCCTCGCCGCTGTTCGCCAGCGCGGTGAAGAATGCGATGTTCACTGCATGCGAAAGACCCAGCACGTACGCGATCAGGCGATCGTGCTCGTCGAGCGACATCACCACATGCTCGGCCATGGTCGATTCGAACAGGCTGCGCGCTTCGTCGATCGCTTCGGCATTGCCGGCATCGATGAAGATGACGTGACGGCCCGAAAGCAGCTCGGTGTCGGGCCCGAACATCGGATGCACGGACGTGACGCGGCAGCCCGCCTCCTGCATCGCCTTGATCCCGACCCGCAGCGGCGACTTGAGGGATCCAATGTCGAAGACGATACCGCGGGGTTTGCGTGCTGCCAGTTCCTGCAGCACGGTGTTGGCAATCTGCAGAGGTGTCGCTACGACGACCAGATCGTGATCGAGCGCCGTCTCACGCCAGTTGCTCACAGTCACAAATCCCTCGACGCTCCCGGCCGGATCCGCGACGACGACGTTGTAGCCCTGCGACGCCAGGAAGTCCACGAACCAGCGCCCCATCTTGCCGGCGCCGCCGATCACGAGCGCGGAGCGTCCGCTGCCGCGGCCGGCAGCAGCCACGCGCAGGCGCTCCTGCGTCGTCAGCGAACCGCGAATAAGCAGTCGCAGCACGGATTCGGCCAGGTCGGGAGACAGATCCAGGGAGGCCGCTGTTTCTCGCGCGCGCATCAGCACTTCGCGTTCGCGACGGAAATCGCGCGTACCGCGACCGGTCGCGCGCTTCGCTTCGGCAACCTCACGACTGAGTCGCTGGCGCTCGGCCACCAGGCCGAGTAGCTGCGCATCCAGTGCGCTCAGGCGCGTTCGTAGTTCATCCAGGCTCATCGCAAGAGACACCGGCGGTCGGAATTGCGCCGCTGTTTTACGGCAGTGCACAGGTTCGGGCAAGCGTCGATCCGCGGCGACGGTGCCCGCTGGCATAATCCCCTCCTGCCGATGCAGCAATCCCCTCAAAGGCGGTCGATCCATGTTCGAGAACGAGTTTCTGCCCGAGCCCCTTCCCGCCAGTCCGCTGCCGTTGTTCGGCGCCTGGTTTCGCGATGCCTGTTCGCGAGCGCCGCAGCCCAATCCCGATGCCATGGTGTTGGCGACGGTCGGCGATGACAGCGCTCCTTCAGCGCGAGTCGTGCTCTGCAAGCGGGTCGATGAGAGCGCAGGCTACGTGGTGTTCTTCACCAATTACGAATCGCGCAAAGGTCGCGAACTGACCGGTCACCCGCGTGCCGCCGCGGTCATTCATTGGGATTCAATGCACCGGCAGGTACGCATCGAAGGACCGGTGATCCGTTCACCGGCTGCCGAGAGCGATGACTATTTCGCAAGCCGGGCGATGCTGAGCCGGATCGGTGCCTGGGCCAGCGAACAAAGCCAGCCGCTCGACTCGCGCGAGGCTCTCGCGAATCAGGTCAAGGCGGCGGCTGAACGATTCGGCGTATCTCCGGAAGCTTTGGAGGGAGTCGTGCCGCGCCCGCCCCACTGGGGCGGTCATCGTTTGTGGATCGAGTCGATGGAGCTGTGGGTCGAGGGACCGGGAAGGGTTCACGATCGCGCGGTGTGGCGGCGCACGCTCAAGCGACAGGACGAATTCTCGTTCGCCGGCGGAGAATGGCAGGCGACGCGATTGAATCCGTGACGGGTTGCCCGCTACTTCACGACCTTGAGAGTCGGTTTGGTGCGCTTCGCTTCGCCGCCCGGCGGATGGTCCGGCGAAGGAGCTGAAGGTGGCGGCGCAGGTGCATCGGCGTCCGAGAAAATCATGCCCTGCCCCGTCTCGCGGGCGTAGATCCCCAGGATGGCCGCGATCGGAACACTGACGTCGTAGGTCGTGGCGCCAAAACGCGCCCTGAACACTACACCGTCGTTGCCGAGGTTGAGCCCGCTGGTGGCATTCAGACTCACATTGAGAATGATCTTGCCGTCCTGCACGTACTGCCGCGGCACGTCGACACCGCTGATACCGGCGTCGACCACGATGTGCGGCGTCTGCTGGTTGTCCGAAATCCATTCATGCATCGCACGCAGCAGGTAAGGCCGACGCGACTTCAAGGGCGGTGAATCTGGCATTACTACTGCCCTAGATGCGCATGTCCTGCTCGGCTCGCGACAGGCCGTGCCGAAAGGCGGGGCGTGAGAAAACCAGGTTCATGTAGCGCGTAATGGCGGGCGCTTGCGACCCCAGATCGATCTCCCAGGCGGAGAGCCGCCACAGCACTGGCGCTATGGTCGCATCCACCAGCGAGAACTCATCAGAAAGGAAGAACGGCTTCGCCTGGAATACATCGGCACTCGCCAGGACGCTGTCGCGTAAAACCTTGCGCGCTCTCTGGCTTTCCTTGCGATCGGGATTCCTGATCTGTTCGACGAGCCCGTACCAGTCGCGCTCGATCCGGTAGAGCGCGAGGCGGAACTGGGCGCGGGCAACGGGATCGACCGGCATCAGCGGCGGATGCGGAAATCGCTCGTCCAGATACTCCATGATGACTCGCGAGTCATAGAGCACCAGATCGCGATCCACCAGCGTCGGAACGCTGTGGTAGGGATTCAGATCGAGCAGGTCTTCCGGCAGATTGCCGTCGTCGACATCGATGGCCTCGACGTGGATGCTCTTCTCGGCCAGCACGATGCGCGTGCGGTGGCTCCACACGTCATCGGCCTTTGAGAAGAGCGTCATCACACGCAGTGGTCCGGCAGGAACGATCCCATGAATGTCCTCGCGTCATTGTGACGCGAAGATCTCACTTCACGTCCTTCCAGTACTCCTTCTTCAGGAAATACGCCAACAGAAAGAACACGGCCAGGAATGCCAGAACTTTCAGACCGAGGCTCTGACGCTTGAGCTGCATCGGCTCGCCGATGTAGTCGAGGAAGTTCACCGTATCGCGCACGAACTGGTCGTACTCGTGCGGCGTGAGCTTGCCCTTCTGCACGAGTTCGAATCCTTCGAACTCCTTGTGCACGGCATTGTGTTCCGCGTCGCTCTCGCCCTTGTACACAGCCCTCTGGTACCCCTGCAGCTCCCACAGCACATGAGGCATGGACGCACCGGGCAGCATCGTATTGTTGACGCCGGTCGGGCGGCTGGGATCCAGATAGAACGACTTGAGGAAGGTATAGAGCCAGTCGGACCCGCGAGCGCGTGCGATCAGGCTGAGATCCGGCGGCGTACGACCGAACCAGTGAGCAGCATCGTCCGCGCGCATCGACACCTTCATCGTGTCGTGAGGGCGCTCGCCGGTGAACATCAGGTTCTTCAGGACCTGGTCTTCCGACAGGCCGAGATCTTGCGCCAGCCGGTTGTAACGCACGTACTTCGCCGAATGGCAGCCGAGGCAGTAGTTCACGTAATTGCGGGCACCGCGCTGGAGCGACGCGACATTGCTGACATCATTGTGCGCCGACTGCAGCAGACCGCCGCTTTCCGATGCGCCGGCAGGCAGTGCCGCGCCGAGCACGAGGCCCAGCGCAAAGGTGATGACTGGCTTCTTAATGAGCATCGTAGGTCACTCGTTCAGGCACGGGCCGCGTC
>CAZBKC010000065.1:0-11521 GCA_964492345.1 uncultured Steroidobacter sp.
GCTGCTGATGATCCTGACCGGCGCCATGAACCGCAAAGGCGGCGCCTGGTTTCACCCGGGCTTTCTGTTCCCGTTCGAGAAGTTCGAGCTGCCGCTGCTGCAGAGTGCGTTCACGGCCAGTTCGAACGTGCGACCGGACGTGAAAGGCATTTACGGCGACTGGCCCTGCGCCGTGCTGCCGCTGGAAATCGAGGCCGGCAACATTCGCGCGTTCTTCAATTTCGGCGGCAGCATGCTGCGATCGTTTCCCGACACGAACGCGCTCGCCGCGGCGCTGCCGAAACTCGATCTGCACGTGAACACGGAAATCGTTCACAACGAACTGACGCCGCTGTGCACGCACGTGCTGCCGACGAAGGATGCCGTCGAGCGATCGGAGTTCACACGCTGGGACACGCTGGCCTGGAACCTGTCGCTGCAATACACCCCGCCGCTGGTAGAGCCGATGGGCGAACGACGCTCGGCCTGGTGGGTGATTTCGCAGTTCATGAAACGCGCGGGCCTGCCCGTTCCCGATTTCGTGCCCGACGACGATCGCCAACCGGGCGCCGACGAAATGATGCTCGCCACCCTGATGCCCTATGCGCGGTGCACCTTCGAAGAACTCAAGGCGAAGCGCTACGTGGAGTTCCCGCTGGAATTTCCTGCGCCCTGGGTGGACCGGCATTTCGAACGCATCGGCGGATGGAAGCTGGCGCCACCGGAGTTGCTGGAGCAATGGCACTCGAAGCGCGCCGAAGACGAAGCGGCGCTCGGCAAGCCGAAGCCGCTGTGCTACAGCTCGCGTCGCCAGCGCAGGAAATTCAATGCGCAGTTGAGCTTCCTGGGCGAACCCGCTGACATCCTGCTGCATCCGCAGGACGCCGCCGCCCACGGCATCGCGCACGACCAGAAGGTGCGCGTTCACAACAGGAACGGGGAGATTTTTCTCACGGCCAAGGTGGACAACGGCATGCGCCGGGGCGTCGCCTCGATACCGCATGGTCATGCGCACGCCAACGTCAATCATCTGACCAGCGTGCACGATGTCGATCCGCTGGGCGGCATGGCCTGGTACTCCGGCGTGCCGATCGAGATCGAACCTGCGGCGTAATTGACTGCAACAACTGAAAGCGGTCCATGTTTACGCCCCCTCCCCTGCGATAGCGGGGGAGGGTTGGGGTGGGGGCAGCTCCAGTGATTGAGTGTTGCTGCGCGCATTGCGCGTTACCCCCATCCTGTCCCCCCCGCTGCGCAGGGGAAGGGACGCATGATCCGGCTTCTGATTCATATGTTGCAGGCGGCGTCGGTTCATTCTGCTACCTTCGCGCACATGACTTCTGCCGCCCTGTGGACGCTCGCCATCCTGCTGATGTTCGTCGGCGCACTGGGTATCGTCCTGCCGGCGCTGCCCGGCATTCCGCTGATGTTCGCGGGCATGGTGGTTGCGGCGGCCATCAACGACTTTCAGCTCATCGGCTGGGTCACACTCGGTGTGCTTGGCTTTCTCACCTTGCTGTCGGTCGTCGTCGAGTTCGCGGCGTCGGCACTCGGCGCGAAGCACGTGGGCGCGAGCAGGCAGGCCGTCACGGGCGCATTGCTCGGTACGGTCGTCGGGATCTTCTTCGGCATTCCCGGACTGATCTTCGGGCCTTTCCTCGGCGCGCTGGTCGCGGAGCTGCTGGTCCACGGCCGACTCGATCAGGCCGGCCGCGTCGGCGTGGCGACCTGGATCGGCCTGATCTTCGGCACGCTTGCGAAAATCGCGATCGCCTTCGCCATGCTGGGTATCTTCGTGCTGGCGTACTTCATCGTGTAAGGCCCCGCCCTGGACAACCTCACTCACACGCTCGCCGGCATCCTGGTCGGCGAAACACTCGCGCAGACGACTTCACCCAGCCCTTCCGGTCTTGCGCAGCAGCCACGGCGCAATCTGCTCGTCACGTTGATGGCCGTGGGCAGCAACGTACCGGATCTCGACTTCCTCTCGTCGGCGCTCAGCGGCAACAAGCTCGATTATCTGCTCGAACACCGCGGTCACACGCACACCGTGATCGGCGCGCTCATCGCTGCCGCGTTGTTGTATCTCGCCTGCGAGGCATGGTGTCGACGGCGCAAGTGGGCGCTGGTCGCGCGCGATCGCTGGCACATTGCCGGCGCCGCATTGCTGTGCCTGCTGCTGCACATAGCGATGGATTCCACCAACAACTATGGCGTACATCCCTTCTGGCCGCTCAGCAACGACTGGTGGTATGGCGACACGATCTTCATCTGGGAACCGCTGCTGTGGACGGCGGCTGCACCGCTGACCTTCATCCTGAAAACCGGACTTGCCCGCGCGCTGGTCGGTGCATTGCTCGCTGCTGCGATCGCGGCGTGCTTCGGCAGCGGCCTGGTGCCTTCAGGCTTCGCGCTGCTCATGACGGCATTGACGGCAGCGATGCTCATCGTCGGGCGCCGTGCGATGAAGTCGGTTGCACTGTTCATCAGCATCTGCGTGTGGCTGTCGATCACTGCACTGTTTGCGCTGAGCCGCAACGCCGCCGAATCGCAAGTCAGGCAGTACGCGGAGAACCAACTGCCGCAGATGAGTGTGCTCGATTACGTGCTGACGCCGATGCCCGCCAATCCGGTGTGCTGGGATCTGATGCTGCCGATGACGGATGCGGATCGCTACGTGATCCGGCATGGCACCTGGTCCCTGTGGCCCGGCGTGTTACCGGCCGAACGCTGTCCCGGTCGCGATCTGTTCCGGGACGTCACCGCCCCGATGACACCCGTGGCGGCCGCGCCGTCACCGGAAGTGACCTGGCACGGCGAAGTCATCCTGCGACGCCAGGCGCTGTCCGAACTCGCAAGGGCGTACTGCGACGCTGCCGCATTCATGCATTTCGCGCGCGTGCCCTGGGCTCTGCAACGCGAGGGAAGCTGGATCGTGGGCGATCTGCGCTACGACCGGGAACCCGGCCTGGGTTTCGCCGAGATGGACCTGACCAACGAAGCGGCGAAGTGTCCTTCGCCGCTGCCCCCGTGGCTGCCACCGCGCGGCGATCTGCTTTCGATCAGGGAATAGGATTTCACACAGAGGGCACAGAGATCACAGAGAAGTCAGAGTTGTGCGGCCGACCTTAGCCGGCCTTCCGGATGTCGGGCTAAAGCCTAATGGCACTAACTTAGCCGGTTAGAAGGGTTGTCTTCCTGTGGGGCCGGCTTTAGCCGGCCTGGGAATGTCAGGCTAAAGCCTGACCCACAAGAAGAGCGCCATCTGCATTTCCCAATCAAAAATCCGTAAGTGCGCTCTGTGTACTCTGTGTGAGATCTCCTCCGGATCAGATCTTGCGCTTTGCGGTGAACGTGCCTTCGCCGAAGGAGCCGAACACGGCCTTGCCCTTCATCGTGTCGCCTTCGACGGTGCCGCTGTAGTCGAGCTGCAGGTCCGCGCCCTGGACGCTCATGGTGAACCCGAAGGAGACGTCATTGCCGTCGATCGTGCCCGTGTAGTCCACGGTTCCCATCTGGCTGGAGAGCTTGCCGGTGAGTGCCTGACCGGTCTGCGTGACGGTCATGTCGGAGTCCTGCGCGCCCATCGGGCTTTCGGTGGTCAGCACCCAGTTGCCGGTCAGATCCGGCCCTTTGGGTGCGGGCGGCGTCGACGAACAGGCCGCGATCAGGATTGCGGCGGCGGCCAGGGCCATTACACGTAGATTGGTCATGCGAAGTTCCCCATCGGTTGATCGGATCGGTCGTGCAGCGGGCATCACGCCGCACAAGTGTTGTCGGTTTCGGATGCCATTAGCACGGCAAGTATGCCCGTCGTCGCCGTCTGTCGCAGCCGGATCTCCTTCCGGCCCGAATGCAAAGATTCGCCAAGTGGATTTTCCGGATCTGGCGGTGCGGCGCCGGCGGCAAGTGGCAGGTCGTGTTCGCCAAGGGCTTGCGATGCCTGTGCATACGGAAGATAGCCAGCATGGCCTGACGATCACATTTACGCTTCGTTACCAACTTGTACTTGCCGCGATCCGCGCCTTGCGTCGAAGATACGCCCGTCTTCCCAAGCCACGGACACCCTCATGTCGAATAGCCTCAGAAGCAAGCCATTACTGGCGATTGCGGCCGCCATCGCGGTCGCCGCACCGATCGGCGCCCTCGTCGCCCACGACGATCACGCCACGGGCATCTACAAGGTTCGCCACGACGAATATCACAAGCTCGGCGATGCCTTCAAAGTGATTCGCGATCAGGTCAGAGCCGGCACGCCGGATGCTGCCGCCATCAGGAACGCCGCGGTCGTGGTGAACACCGCAGCGAACGAACAGTTCAAATGGTATCCCGCCGATTCCGGCCCCAAAGAAGGCGTGAAGACCCGCGCCAAGGCCGAGATCTGGAGCAAGCCGCAGGATTTCGCATCCGCTCAGAAACTGTTTCAGGAGCAGGCCGGCAAACTCAACACCGTTGCTGCCGCGGGCGATGTGGCCGCAGTACGTACGCAGTTCGGCGAAGTCGGCAAGGCCTGCAAGAACTGCCACGACAACTTCCGGACGCCGGAAGACTGAAGCACGAAGATTTCACACAGGGGGCTGTGTGAAATTCCGACTGCAGGTCCTCGAACCAACCCGATGCCTCCGACGTCAAACCTTGTTCGCGTCCCGGTCTGGGACGCACCGATCCGCCTCGTTCACTGGCTGATGGTCGTGCTGATCGCCTTCTCCTGGTGGACGGCGGAGAACGGCAATCTCGAGTGGCATCGCTACAGCGGCTACGCGGTTCTGGGACTGCTGGTCTTTCGTTTGTACTGGGGCGTCTTCGGCAGCGAGGCCGCACGGTTCAGGACGTTCGTGAAGGGCCCGCGGACGATCTGGGCGTATGTGCGCGGCACCGCTTCGCCACCAGTCACGCCCGGGCACAATCCACTCGGCGCGGTGAGTGTCATCGTGCTGCTGCTGTTGCTGATCGCCCAGGTGACGCTCGGCCTGTTCGCTGTCGATATCGATGGCATCGAATCCGGTCCGCTCTCCCATCTCGTCAGCTTCGACACCGGGCGCGCCTGCGCCGAAGTGCACGAAACCATGTTCAACTGGCTGCTGGCCTTCATCGGTCTGCATATCGCAGCGGTGCTGTACTACCAGCTGTTCCGCCGGCAGAACCTCATCGCTGCCATGATTCACGGCAGCCGGAAAGTGCCCCCTGGCACGTCCACGTCCCTCGCCCGCTGGTCGCTGCCGAAGCTCGTCGTTGGAATCGCGCTGGCCGGCATCGTTGCGTGGTACATCGGCCGGGGTTGAGCTGATCCGTCCTGTGACACCCCCGCTCGCCTGAGGCGAACGATCTACTTGCGATCGGGATATCTGGCGAGGATCTGCTCGACGACGGCCGTGACTTCCTGATCGGTGATTTCCGCCGAGTCGAAACCGGCATCCACGGCACCGCTCCACACTTGCGCATTCTTGCTGGCATCGATCACATCGAGCGTGAACGTGCCGCTCTGGGCCTTCTTCTGGCCGATCGGCAGACTGATGCCGACCCCACCGCCGACGCCTCCCGAACCGCCGCCCATGCCGACACCGACACGCGGCTTCGACTGCGGGTTCTCATGAGTCGCGAGATGGTAGGCGATCCGGCAGTCCGGCTTTTCCGCGGATTGCGTGTAGCCCTTGGATTCGAGCGTGCGCATCACCGCGCCCTGCACGCGCTGATCGGTGAAGGACGCCGCATCGCTGCCGGGAGCGGGATTCCATGCAAAGGTCTGGCAGTTCGGCAACGCACCTTCGATGCTGTCGACGCGCACCGTCGGCGGCGACGAAGTCGCGCAACCGGTCATCGCCGCGACCGTCAGCAAACAGACCCAGGGACTGACTCGCATCGGCATCGGATTCTCCGGGATGTAATAACTAACGGATGAAATACGTTGCAGGATCCGTCTTTGCGAAATAGCGCAGGGATCGCGAGCGGTCAAGCATTCCAGGAGCCCGGATAACCTTCCTATTTCCGGCGTTTGTGATCCTTGTGCGGAGTCTGCTTCTTTCCGCCGGGTTTCTTCCCGGGAACGTATTCGCGCTTCAGCCGTTCGGACTGCGTCTTCAGTGCCAGACTGATCTGCAGCTGCTGGCCACCGACGCGCACCTTCTGCAGTGCGCGGAATATCTCCTTCGGCATCCCGCCGGGAAGATCGACGAAGCTGTGATCCTCGCGGATCACCACACGACCGATGTACTTGCCTTCGAGACCGGCCTCGTTGGCGATGGCGCCGACGATGTTGGCAGGCTTTATTCCGTGCACCTCGCCGACCTCGACGCGATAGGTCTGCAGCGACTCGTCGTCGACGCGTTCACGGGGTTTGGCCGGCGCTCGCTCGCTGTCCGCAGAGAACTCCCGTCGTGCGGGACGTTCCTCACGGTCGCGCCGCTGATGCCCCTGTGGCGGCCGGGTTTCTTCGGCGCGCACCTCGCGTTCGCGTTTCCCGACCGGCGCGCTCAGAGCACGCTCGGGACGTTCCGGCGCTTCGCGCCGCGATGTGTCGAGCAACAGCGGCGTCTTTCCCTGTGCAATGCTCGCCAGCGCAGCGGCGATCTCGATGGCCGGAACATTGTGCTCCTGCTCGTAGCGCTCGATCAGTCCGCGAAACGCGTCGGCCTCGCCCGCCGCGAGTGCCGCAGCGATGCGTTGATTGAAGCGGTCGACACGCCGCTCGTTCACATCCTCGACCGTGGGCAACTGCATCTGGGTGATGGGCTGCCGCGTTGCACGCTCGATCACGCGCAGCATGTTGCGCTCGCGCGGCGCGATGAACAGGATGGCGTCGCCGCTGCGGCCGGCACGGCCGGTACGCCCGATGCGATGCACGTACGACTCGGGGTCGTAGGGCACGTCGAAGTTCACGACATGACTGACGCGATCGACGTCGAGCCCGCGGGCCGCGACATCGGTCGCGACGACGATGTCGATCTGTCCGGCCTTCAGGCGCGCGACAGTGCGCTCGCGCAGGTTCTGCGGAATATCGCCGTTCAATGCTTCCACCGCGAAGCCGCGCGCTTCGAGGCGTTCGGTGAGTTCGGTGGTCGCCTGCTTCGTGCGTGCGAAGACGAGCATGGCGTCGAAGGTTTCGGCTTCGAGGATGCGCGTCAGGGCATCGAGCTTGTGCATGCCGCTGACCATCCAGTAACGCTGGCGGATGCTGCTGGCCGTGCTGGTCTTGCTGCGGATCGTGACCTCGGCAGGCTTGCGCAGGTGGTTCTGCGCGATGCGCCGGACTTCCGCCGGCATGGTCGCGGAGAACAGCGCGATCTGCCGCGACGCGGGCGCCTGCCCGAGAATCCATTCGACATCGTCGATGAAGCCCATGCGCAGCATTTCGTCGGCTTCATCGAGCACGAAGTAACGCACCGCACTGAGCTTCAGCGTGCCGCGTTTCAGGTGATCCATCACCCGGCCGGGCGTGCCGACGACCACGTGCACGCCGCGCCGCAGGCTCTGCAGTTGCGGCGTGTAGCTCTGACCGCCATAGATCGGCATGACGTGGAATCCAGGCAGGTGGGTGGCGTAACGCTGGAAGGCTTCGGCCACCTGAATCGCGAGTTCACGCGTCGGCGTCAGTACCAGCGCCTGCGGCTCACGCGTCGCGATGTCGATCTTCGACAGGATCGGCAGCGCGAACGCGGCGGTCTTGCCCGTTCCCGTCTGCGCCTGACCGACCACGTCGGTGCCATTCAGGATATGCGGAATGGTCTCCGCCTGGATCGGCGACGGCGATTCATAGCCAACATCGTTGAGCGCGGCGACGACGGCGGCGCTCAGGGAAAGGTCGTTGAAACCGACGGCAGTCTCGCCGTCAGGGGGGGGTTGGGAAGACACGAAAAACCTCGGGATTGGCGGGGAACAGAACCCGGCCGGGATGAGAGGCGCGCGATTCTATAGGTTTGGAGGCGGAACCGCTTGCGGGAATCCCCCTCCCTGGCCCTCCCCCGGCGACCGGGGGAGGGGAAGGACGAAGAACACATTGCTCTGCGCCCTCCCAGTTGCGAGGTGGGAGGGAAGGACAAGAACGCCTTGCTCTGCGTTCCCTCCCCCGCTTGCGGGGGAGGGTCAGGGAGGGGGCGACCTCGTCGCTGCACGGCGGGTACCCGTTGCGCCAAGGCTCGTTCGGCGACACCAGCGGCCCGTGAAACTTCGCCTCAGCCGGCAGCGCTCGAATCTTTTTCGATCACGATGGTGCCCTTCAGGACCAGCGCCGCGATCGCACCGATCGCCGCCAGTTGCGGCGCGAGCAGCGTGCCGACCACGCCGAGCGTCAGAGGAATGTCGACCAGCACGCGACCCTCCTCGTTCTTGATGATCACCCGCCGCACATTGCCGGCGTGAATGATCTCCTTCACCTTGGCGAGCAGGCTGTCGCCGCTGAACTGGAACTCTTCGGATTTGAATTGAGACATGACTCCTCCGGAGTAGTGACGAAAGTCACGAAGGTCACGAAAGTGACGAGGGATCTGAGCTTCCCACCTTCGTCACCCTCGTGACTTTCATGACTTTCGTGACTCTCATTTCAACCAATCAACTCCTTCAACTTCGCGTGTCCCGTCCTCGACATCGGCAGCTTCTTGCCGTCGGCCAGAATCGCGAGCCAGCTGTCCTTGCCGTACAGATCAATGCGTGCGAGTCGCTCGATGTTCAGGATGAAGGAACGATGGATGCGCACGAAACGCGTGGGGTCGAGCTGCGATTCCAGGTCGCTCATGGTTTGTTGCTTGCGCAGATGGATGGCGCCGGAGGCGAAGGACAGATAGTCGTCCTGTGCCTCGATGTAGTCGATCTTCTCCACCGGCAGTACGTGCACACGGCCATCGTGACGGATCAGCACGCGCTCCAGGGTCTTTCCCGGTGGCCGCGCGGCGACGGAGAGTTCGGCGGGCGAAGGTTGCGGCGCGCGGGTCCGCAGGCGTTCCGCGGCACGCTCGACCGCAGCGACGAGACGCGCAGGCTCGACGGGCTTGAGCAGGTAGTCGACCGCGTGAACTTCGAATGCACGCAGTGCGAATTCGTCGAATGCCGTGCAGAAAATCACCGCCGGCGCCTTGTCTGCGAGCAGCTCCAGCACCTCGAAGCCCGAGAGCTTCGGCATCTGGATGTCCAGGAAAATGAGTTCCGGATTCAGCTCCTCGCACATTTTCACGGCCTCGAAACCATTGGCCGCCTGACCGATCACTTCGACGTTCGGCACGTTGGCCAGGTGCTCGATCATCAGCGATCGCGCCAGGGTTTCATCGTCGACGACCAGGACTCGCACGGCTTGACTCCTCAGCTGGCAGCTGCCGGGGCCGGCAGCAGGATGGATACGCGAAAGTGCGCCTCGCCGGCGTCGACATCGACACTCGCGCGGTGACCGCACAGTTTTTCGACTCGGGAGCGGACATTCACCAGGCCGACGCCCGTACTGCGCGAGGGGGGCCGGTCGGGATCGCAGGGATTCTCCACCACCAGTTCGATGAAACGATCGCGGCGCCGGACATGTACGCTCACTTCGCCTCCCTCGAGCAGGTGCGCAACCCCGTGATGCACGGCGTTCTCCACCAGCGGCTGCAGCATCAGCGGCGGCACGGGGACGGCATGCAGGTCTGCGGCGATGTCGAAATTCGTCCGCAGCCGGTCACCGAAGCGCACGCGTTCGATCGCAAGAAACGTCTCCGCCAGCGAGATCTCTTCGGCGAGCGGAATGGCCTGCTCGCGTCCCAGGGTCAGACTCTTGCGGAAGAACTGCGCCATCAGGAAGCACATCTGTCGCGCGGCGGCCGTGTCGTTGCCGATCAGCGCCGCGACCGAATTCAGGCTGTTGAACAGAAAATGTGGATCGAGTTGCGCGCGCAGCGATCTCAGCTCCGCCTCGCGTGCCAGCACCTGCGATTCGAGCGCCTGGCGCTCGGCTTCGCGCGAACGCTGGAAGGCCCACAGCAGGTAATGACCGAGAATGGCGAGCACGATCGCCACACCACCCGCGAAAATCATCACGGGAATCGCGCCCGCGGCGCTCTCGGGATATTCCTCGCCGGGCGGCAGCAGGAACTGCGCCCAGCCGTACGCGATGGCGAGCCAGATTGCCAGTGAGACCACGCCGGCGACCGTCCACACCCAGGCCATGCGCAGCGGCGGCGTGCGATCGGGCGGCATCGCCTGCACGAGATACCAGAACGACAGCGACTGCAGGCCGAGCAGCACGGCCAGCGGCACAGAAAACATCATCGACCAATAGGCACCGGCACCGCCGCCGAAATACATGACCCCGGACAGTTGCAGGCCGAAGGCGATCCACACCGCCAGGTATCCCAGCATCCTGCTGCGACTGATGAGGATGGGATGCATGGTCAGCGCGCAAGCGGATGGCGGATAGCGGATAGCGGATAGTGTGAACAGCCAGCCCCCAGTCGCGAGAATGCAGCTGGCATCGAACGACGATGAGTCGTTCCTGCCATCCGCCATCCGTGACCGGAAGGGAGTCCCGCGGGGCTATCCGCTATCCGCTTCAATTCTTCACCTCTATGCCGCTCATGACAATGAAGCCCGTGATGATCAGCGTCTTGGTCGGCACGGTGCTCGTGGGCCGGCGCTTGTCGACGAAACCGCCCATGAGCGTGGCCACCTTGCTGGTCACGGTCCAGTCCGGCGGCACGTAGATTTCCATGCCGCCCCAGAAGGCGAAGATTTCGATGGTCGCGACATCACCTTCCATGCGTGCATCGCACAGATCGATCTTGATGCCCGCCATCACGGCACTCAGATCGGCGCCGCGGAACGGCCGCGACACGGGCCGCAGTTCAGTGCCGGACATCACCGCGAAGGAGCGGATGTATTCGGAGTGCTCATCGACGACGGGTACGGATTCGGCGCCGGAGCGTGCGGCGAAAGCGCGCCACACCAGCGTGCCGCCCAGCGCCAGCAGCGCGAGCGGAAAGGCCACCTGCCAGAAGTTGAGATCGATCCAGCCGATCTTGTCGAGAAAGATCCACGAGCCGATGAGGATGAATATCCAGCCCATGCCGTTCATACGCTTGTTGGCGGGACGGACCACCATGCTCGAACCGACCAGCACGAAGACCAGCGGCCAGATCAGCCGGAACGCATGACGCGTGTCGATCCAGCCGAGATTGCCCGCCAGGAAAACCAGACCTAGGGCGATGATCCACAGGCCGACCAGCAGGCGGGTCGTGAACAGCGGATCGCGGCGCGGGGATTCATCCTTCATGCGACACCCGATCCTCGCGGTCGCGGCGCCCGACGGACGCGCGTCCGGAGCCGATCACCATGTCGACGCCATAGGCGATGACGAAGATGGGCCAGGCGCTGAACCAGCCGAGATGGAACAGGTCGCTGACGCCGATCTGACAGTAGATGCCGGTCGCCAGCAGCCAGATGCCGCCGCTGCGGTTCAGGTGCTGCGACGGGACCACCATCGCGATGAGGCCGGGCACCATCAGTGCCACGGGCCAGTAGTCCCAGATGAACCGCGGCAGGCTCCAGCCCAGATTGAAGGCCAGCAGCATGCCGCCCAGCACGATCA
>CAZBKC010000066.1:0-11440 GCA_964492345.1 uncultured Steroidobacter sp.
TCGTTTGCTTCGGCGATCAGTTGGTGCTGTTCGTATAGATAGAAGGTGGTTTCGGGCCTCGACCCTTTGTGGAGGGTTTTGCTGATTCTTTCTCCGCTGGTGTTGTAGCGGTAGGTCGCGACCAGTTTTCCGTCGACGTGTAGGCTGATCGGGCGGCCTTCGCTGTTGTATTCGTAGCGCCGGTTGGCGATCCGGAGTGGATTTCCGGCTCGATCGTAGGCGATGCCGTTTTCAGCCAGGCGATTCGAGTTGATCGCGTAGCGAAGATCACGAACTGCAGTACCTTCGTTCGCAGTTGCAGCACGGGACGACAGGCGATTGCCATTTTCGTCGTAGGCATAGGCAAACTCGCCTGCGGGTACTTTCGCGGACTTCAGGCGGCCTGCTACGTCGTAGTCATACGATCGGGCAGCTCGGCCATCACGGATCGCCGTCAGGCGACCGGATTCGTCGTATTCATAAGTGAATGCCGCCAGGCCCAGCAGGGAACGACGCTCCAGGTATCCTGACTTTGGGTCGTACAGATTCTGCAACTGCAGACCGTTGCCGTAGGCAAGACGCCCCATGGCGTTCACGGGACCTGGCCCTTTATTGGACGCCTGCGCATCCAGATTGCCTACGATCAATTCGCTGCGCAGCATGGACTCGCGCGTGATCGCGCGGAGCATTCCGGTTGCCGTGTAGTGATAACGCAGCCGTTGCCCGGACGGCAGCGTCCGGGTTTCGAGGCGATTCTTCGCGTCGAATGTCCGTGATGTGGTGAAGGAGCGGTCGGCGATCTTGCGCTCGTGCGTGACGAGACGGCCGTCCGCGTCATAGTCGAAGCGTTCTCTCTGCTGTGGGGCAGCGATCTCGACCAGGCGGGAGGATCGATGAGTGAACTTCGTGACGCCCTCACGACGACGGATCTTCAGCGGGCGATTGGCGGCGTCGTACTCGAATCGGGTTACATCGCCATTCGCATCTTCCTTCCGTATGAGGTTTCCCGCCGGGTCGTACGCATAGCGCAGCGTGCCGCGGTCGGCGCTGCCCTCATGGACGCGACGGCCGAAATCATCGTAGCGATAGGTGGTCTGCGCACCATTGGGAGCTGTGACGTCGGTGAGCCTGTGTTCGTCATCGCGCCTGAAATACGTAACTCCACCGTCAGCGGCCCGCATGGAGTCGATGAGTCCACCGAGTCCGTATGTGAACTCAGCGGCATTGCCGAGCGGGTCGGTGATTCTGAATGGGTGCGAGTCATCGCCTGTATAGGCGAACTGGCGCAGCGGCGGGCCATCGCCATCGCGAACTTCCGTCAGGCGGCGCTGATCGTCGTAGACGTAACGGAACATTCGTGCCGGCATATTCCCTGGCATCAGGATCGCTGCGGCAACGACATTGCCATCCGCGGCATATTTCAGCGCGCCAGCGATACCTGAATCATTCAGGACGAAGTGGTTCGGTCGGCCGGCCTGGTCGTATCCGATTCGCTGGGTACGTCCATCGGCATCGATCGTTTCACTCAATCGACCCAGGCCGTCGTAGACATATCGGGTACTGCGCTCTGCCGCGGAGAGCAACTGTGTTACGCGAGTCAGGCGGCCTTCTTCGTCGTATTCGACACGCGTGGGCGGTGAGCCGGACTGGCGCATGACTCGCGGGCGCCCTGCGGGATCGAAATCGGAGAATTCCACCCGCTCGCCTGCGGGCGTACGAATCGACGTGACCCGCCCCAGATCGTCATACTCGAAGTGCGTGATGTCGGCTACGTCGGTGCGCGGCCCATCGATTGCCCGCAATGCAGCGGTCGCGTCGTAGTCGAACAGGATCGTTCGTTCGATGCGTTCGTAGCCATCCTGTCGGGTTGGTGCGTAACCCAGCTCTCGCAATGACAGCGGCAAGCCATGCTCCGCGTACTTCACGTCGATCGAGCGCATTGCACCCGGCTTGATGCTCGGCAACTCCACGCGCGACGGTTGATCCGCGCCGCGGTCATAGCTGTATCGAGCCACCAGCTCATAGCCTGCGCCCCGATCGCGTTCGATGACGGTCAGACGCTGCTCACCGTCATAGGCATATCGCTGCGGCGATGATCCCTTCACCGCAATCGTTTCCAGTTGGAAGGCGTCATTGAAGGCATAACGAACGTGGCCGACACCGCACGCACCGCAGCCCGGTCCGCGGACTTCGGTCACCAATGCGACACCGTCGCGAATGTCCGTTACGTAGCGGCTCACGCGGCCGAACGCGTCCGTGACATCCGTGTAGCCGTTGCCGTATTCCAGACTCACCCTGCCGGCAGCTTCCGGATGGGATGACAGGATGCCGCGACCTGCGGTGTCGTATTCCCAGTGGGCGACGGGAACGAGGCGATTCCTGCTGCCGTAGTCGACCAGACGAACGCTGCCGGCGCTGAGATCCGTGAGGTGATGCGGATGGCGCGAGTCGTTGTAGTCGTAGCGTCGTGCGCGACCGCTTGCAGAAACGACCTGGAACAGATTGCCGACCGCATCGTAGCCGTAACGCCACGAAGCACCGCCCGGAGCACGGATACGCGCAATGCGGCCATTGGCGTAGTACTCGAAGGACAACTCGCGACGCTGCGGATCCACCACCCGCTGCAGCCGACCGTGTTCGTCATAGTGCAGTGTCGTGACACGCGACTGCTCACGCAGAGCCGTCAACCTGCCGGATCGGTCGAACTCCAGTTCTCGCCCCGACCGCCAGTGCCAGGCATAGCCGTCAGCAGACTTCTCGACGACGCCGTCGCTGGCTCGCTGCGCGACGAAACGGGCTGGACTCTTCGATCTCACAAAGTTCAGTCGCCGCCCATCCGCCTGCCACAAGGTCAGCGATTCGCCATCGGTGCCCGACTCGATCGACGCCTCATACCCGTGGCGCCACCCCGCTCCCATCACGCCGGCACGTGCCACGGCCTCGCTGTTGTAATGACGAACGAGCGACAGCCCGAGCGTTCCGGGCAGCGAGGGCAGATCGATCTCCCGCTGATACTTGTTTCCCGTGACGACATGGATTGGATTGCCCACGCTCAGCGAAGGCAGTTCGACGCTGGGCAGCGTGGCCCCATCACTGCCGCCCGTCGACGCAGGAAACGGACCCGGACCCGGCGTTACAGGCGAGGATTCGCCAGGGGGCGTGGGATTCGATGGAAACGGACTGCTGCCGCCCCCCGTATTCCCGGAGCATTGCGCCGGCGAACCGCTGTTGCTACCGCCACCGCCTGCGCCCCCTCCCGAACCGGAGCCAGCGCCGCTGCCACTTCCAGGCGATGAACCTCCGCCGCTGCCATCGCCCGCTCCTGCACCGAACCCGAAGAATCCATCGGCGAGACTGCTGCCCTCGTCGTTTCCCGACTGGCTGCTTCCGCCCTCTTCTTCAGCCTCGTCGTCTTCCTCCCCCACATCGTCCGGCGGGCGCGCGTCTGCTGGAATGCGATCCACCTCGGGCAGATCACCGCGGGCAACCACTGCATCACTCATCCTCGCAGGACTCTGCATCCGCACCGTCGAGGTTGCGACGATCGGCAACAATCCGCGACGCAGCAATTGCTGCTCGAAAGCATCCATGTTTCCGACACGGCGCGCCGACAGCAGGATCCGCGAGATGAACCAGTTCACCAGCGGCACTTTCAGTTCGTAGCCATAGGTGATCTCGACGCGCAGCAGGTTGGCATCCTGGATATTCACGCCGCTCAGCGCGCCGACGCTGGTGCTGCGGGCATGCAGACGATCGTTGGGTATCTCGCGCACGCCCTCGACTTCCTCGCCGAAGTCTTCGAAAGCCTCGCGGGTCGGATTCAGAATCCGGATGCGGGCATCCTGCATCAGCGCGGCATTGATCCGTGCGATGGTCGTTGCCACACCCTCGACCGAGGAATCCGGTGAATACAACGGTGCCAGTCCGCGAGCGAGGCCGCCGCGTATCGCATCCGGTTGTGCATTGCCGACAGCGCCGGCGCGCGCGGCCTGCAGTGCTGCAAAGTTCAGGGTGGCCTTGGCTTCGTAGATGAGTCCGAACTGGATCGCACCGAGGATCACGGCCAGCAGGATCGGCAGTGCGATGACTGCCTCGACCATCGCCGCGCCGCACAGTCTTTTCTTCAGGCAGGTTCGTCCTCGCGCCCGACAGGCGCTGGCGGCACGACCAGGCCATCGTTGATGCTTCCTCAGCGGGTGCCGCGTCGAACAGGCCGCGCGTTCCATGCTATTTCCATTCCGGGGGATATCAGTCAGTGTGCTGACGGCGAACGAGCCTGCGGCAGTGAATTTCTCGATATACCGCCCAGAAACGGCTGACTGCGCGAGTGACAGTCGCAGAGCGCCAATGCACACTCACATCAGTCCATCGCAAGAACCATCGTGACCACAGCGCCCACCGGCCGTGCCGAACGCATCGGGATGCTCGATACCACCCGTGGCATCGCCGTGCTCGGCATCCTGCTGATGAATATCGTCGGCTTCGGGTTGCCGGAGTCTTACGAGGATCCGACCAACTGGGGCGGACACCAGGGTGCGGATCTGTGGGTGTGGCGCATCAACGCACTGTTCTTCGAAGGCACGATGCGCGGCCTGTTTACATTGCTGTTCGGCGCAGGCGCTCTGCTCTTCCTGCAACGACAGTCGCATCACGATGCACAAGCGCCGCGCGAACTCAGCGGCAAGGCACTCTACTTTCGTCGCACGGGGCTACTGATCCTGTTCGGGCTGATCAACGCCTACCTGTTCCTCTGGGAAGGCGACATTCTCTTTTACTATGGCGTGACCGGGTTGTTCCTCTACTTCTTCCGTAATCTGCGTACGCCGGCACTGATCATGATCGGTCTCGCGGTACTCACGGCGCCGACGATCATGAATCTCATCGACCGCGCCGAGTACCACGACGTGCGCGCGCGTGCGGAGGCAGCAACAAGCCTTCTGGAATCGGGTGCCACGCTCACTGCCGAGCAATTGAATGCCATCGACGAACTCAACGACGCGCACGCCGAGCGCAAACCGGCGCAAGAGAAAATCGAGCATGCCATCGCGAGGATCCAGAAAAGCTACCTCAGCGCCTTTCGCTATCTGAAAAGCCGCACGTTCTACTGGGAAACCACTTTCTTCATACAGTACGGCTTCGCCGAGTGCCTCGGCATGATGCTCATCGGCATGGCGCTGCTGCGACTCGGAATCCTGTCCGGCAGCACCAGACGCTCTACCTGCGTTGCGATGATGATTGGCGGCTACGCCATCGGACTCGGCGTCAACGCGTGGGAAGTGAGGACGCTCGAAGCGTCGGGCTTCTCGGTGGACGCCATCATGAACACCTACGTCACCTATGACCTGGGCCGCGTGCCCATGACCCTCGCCCACCTGGGACTCATCGGCTGGTTGTGGCAGACACCGGTACTGAGTGCGTCGAAACGCATCCTGGCGCGCGTCGGACAGATGGCACTCACGAACTACCTGACCCAGAGCATCCTCTGCAGCCTGCTGTTCACCGGCGCAGGACTGGGACTCTTCGGACAGTTCCAGCGCCACGAACTCTATTACTTCGTAGCCGCCATCTGGGTGTTGCAGTTGACCTGGAGCCCATGGTGGCTGAACCGGTTTCAGTTCGGCCCCGCCGAATGGCTATGGCGCTCGCTCACCTACGGACGCAGTCAGCCGATGCATATCGCGTCGCACGCTTCCGCAGCACCCGCCGGTCAGACGCCCTCGACGTAATTGATGGGCGCGTGATCGGCCAGCGCCGGCGGCGACAGCGGGACTCGCGACTCGCCACACGCGATGACTCGCCAAGGAATCTCTGATTTACCTCTTGTTCGTCATTCCCGCGAAGGCGGGAATCCATCCGGATCAGCAAGATGGGCCCCCGCCTTCGCGGGGGTGACGGAGTAAATCAGGACCGCTGGCGAAGCCAAAGCAGCCGCCGACGAAGCCGACGGAAAAAGATTCGAATCTGCGATCGTCGTCTGCATGTCTGGAGTTGCTTCACTGGAGCCGCCGCCGGTCACCGGCCTATCTCCTGCGGAGCCGGTGGAGTACTGCACCACGATCCGCGCGATGTGCGGATGCTGACTGCTCCACTGCAGGAAGTTCACGCACACCGCCTTCGCACTGGGGCCCTGCGCGTATTCGAATGTCCGGCCCGAGAACTTCGCTCCGCCGACATCGGCTTCCAGCGTCACCACATGCCGGTCCCACGGATGCTGTACGGCGTCGGGCTGCGCGAAGAACCGGATTGCGTCGACCCGTGCATGAGTCGGCACGGTACCGCACAACGCAATGCGCTGTGCATTCGCTTCAGGACAATCGCCCCGCCCATTCGTTCGGCACGCAGGTACATACGCGATCGATTCCGCGACGCCATTCTCGGCTTCAAGGCTCACCGGTATTGCAGCCGCAGCGAGCGGCGCTTCGACAGGTGCAGCACTCCTCTCCATGACGCGCGCTGCCGTCAGATCGCGCAGATCGCGCAGTTCCTGCCGCATCGCCCGAATGTCTTCTCCGGCCCGTTGCTGCAGAAACTGGGAATACAGAAAACCGCCTGCCGCGGATGCCACCATCAGCGCGAACACCGCAAGGATCGAGCGCAGCGTCGTGCCTCGTTTCGGCTTGATATCGGTCCTGCCCTTCGCCTTGAACGCGGTGAGCAGCTGGAACAGCGCGGTACCGACCGTTGCGGCGGCGCCGATCATCGCGGCAATGATGGTCTCGGACAGGCCCATGTCTCTCCCCCGCACGCATGCCGGTGCCAGGAATATGTTGAGTGGCGCAACGCGAGCTGTACACAGCGACTCTAGTGGGCGCCTTCAGGCCGCTCTGATACGCAGTTCACATTCTTCCGGGAGACCGTGAGTCAGCGCACGGAACAGAGGGACCGCAGCGACCGCTTCTGCTCATGCCGTTCGATGGCCAGATCGATGAGTCTGGAAATCAGATCTCGCGGCGGAACGCCGCTGGCGGCCCACAGCTTCGGATACATGGAAATCGCCGTGAATCCGGGCAGCGTGTTGATCTCGTTGACCAGCAGTCGGCCGTCGGGGCGAAGAAAGAAATCGACGCGCGCCAGCCCGCTGCATTCGAGCACCTGGAACGTCGCCAGCGACAGGCGCTGCACCTCGCGTGTGAGTTGCGCATCGAGTGCGGCCGGCACCTGCAGTCTCGCACCCCGATCGTCGAGATATTTGGCGTCGTAGGAATAGAAACCATCGGGATGCGTGACCACGATCTCGCCGGGGACCGACGCCACGGGCGCGTCGTTGCCGAGCACCGAGCATTCGATCTCGCGCCCCGAGATGGATTCTTCCACGATCACCTTGAGGTCGTAGTCGAAGGCCGTCTGCAGCGCGGCGGGCAACTGCGCGCGCGACAGGACGCGCGTCACGCCGACGGAAGATCCGAGATTCGCGGGCTTCACGAAGAGGGGAAAACCCAGCGTTTCCGCACTGGCCAGCGCCGCGAGCGGATCGCGACGATAGTCGTGGCGCCGGATCGCAACGAAGTTCGCGACCGGAATACCCGAATCGCGCAGCAGACGCTTCATCACATCCTTGTCCATGCCGACGGCGCTGCCCAGCACACCGGCACCGACGAACGGCACGTTCGCCAGCTCCAGCAGTCCCTGCACCGTCCCGTCTTCGCCGTGCGGCCCGTGCAGGACGGGAAAGACGACATCGACCTGCGGCCGACCGCAGAGCGTCGGGTCTTCGGTTCGGGCGGACGGCAGCAGCGAAACTTCAGGCCCGTCGGCACTGAGCTGCACGAATCGCGGATCGCCCTTCTCTCTCAGCAATCGCTGCGTCGATTGCTGAATCCATCGACCGCTGCGGGTGATCCCGATGGCCACCGCGTCGAATCGCCGGGGATCCAGCGCGGCAATGACATTGCGCGCCGAGAGAATCGAGACCTCGTGCTCGGCGGATCGTCCGCCGAAGAGCACGCCCACTTTCAACCGGGTTGCCGTATCCATGCCCCGGAAGGCTAGCGGGCGATCCGGTCGGGTCAGCGATGAAGTGTGATCGATTGTGGCAACCGTTGCCGCCGGTCACCGCAGTGGCCGGCCTCGGGATCCGATCGGCGCAACAACGGGTGGACAGAAACAGCACCGATGAGGCACCACGACATTTCCCCCTAACGGAAACCCACATGGTGGGCACGGAAGTTCCGTGGCGATAATCAGGCCGGGGCCGCCCCGGGAGTGCCATTTCGCGGGAACGACAGACTTTATCCATCCCGGTCAACTCACGGACGAATCATTCCGGTGTTGAGGGTGTGACGAAATTGAAGCTGGCATCAAGACCGGACGCCACTGACACAGACGATGCGGACGCATCCAGGGACTCCACGCAGCGCAGGATGACCATGGCGCGAATGGCCCGTGCACTCTCCTGGCTCGTGCTGGCCTGGAGCGTGGTGGTGCTCATCGGCTGGTTCCTGCGTTTCGAGACACTGGTGCGGATCGTCCCCGATGCGGTTTCGTTCAAGGCCAACGTTGCTGTCGCGATGGCGCTGGTTGCGGTCCTGTTGCTGCAGGCACTGAATGCGGAGCCAGCGGGTGGGCTGCGCTCATCCCGATGGGCACGATACGTCATTGGCTTCATCCTGATTCTGGGTATTGGCACGGTAGCGCAGTCCATCCTCCGCACCGACTACGGCATCGACGAACTTCTCGTCGACGACTTCACGACACTTCCGGACCACCATCCCGGACGCATGTCGGAGCTGAGCGCGCTGTGTCTCATCCTGATGGGCATCGCCTTCTTGCTCATGGACAAGCCGGATACACGCTACCAGCTTGCCGCCCGCACGCTGGCGCTCGCAGTTTTCGTCGTCGGCTACCTCGCAGGCATCGGGTATCTCTTCCACGCCGAGTCCTTCTATCACCCGGGATCGATGACCGCCCTCTCCATCCATGGCGCCGCGATGTTGACGCTCGTGCCGGTCGCCTTCTTCCTGGCGCGACCCGATCGAGGCCTGGCCCGATGGCTGGCGAGCGACGGAACCGTCGGGCTGCTGCTGCGACGCCTGCTGCCTGCCGTGTTGTTCCTGGCGCCGCTGATTGCCTGGCTGCAGGGCGAGGCCGCTGCACGATCCGGTGAGGCAGCCGCCTATGTGACGCTGGGCAATGTGGCGCTGCTGGTTGCGCTCGTGCTTTGGACCACTCGCGCGGTTCAATCGCTTGCAGCAGCACGCGAACTCGCAGAAACCACATTGAGAAGCAGCCAGGAACGACTGACCTGGGCTCTGCAGGCGGCCGGCGGCGGTGCCTGGGATTGGGACCTGGACGCGAACCGCGCATGGTGGTCTCCGGAAATGTACGACCTCTGGCTGGTCGAAGCGGGAACACCCATGCAGTTCGCCAACTCCGTGGAACGGGTCGATCCACGGGATCGCGAGTCGATGAACGCGGCCCTGTCGAAGGCCATCGCGGAGCACACGACCTATTGCTGCGAGTTCCGGATTCTGAATCCGGCAGGACCGGAGCGCTGGATGGAATCACGCGGGCGCGCAACCTATGACGCGTCCGGCCACGCCACGAGGCTGCTGGGTATCACGATCGACATATCGGCTCAGAAGCGGGTCGAGATCTCCTTGCGGCAGGCGAACGAAGCGCTGGCGCGCAGCAATGCCGAACTGCAGCGATTCGCAATCGTCGCCTCCCACGATCTCCAGACTCCCTTACGCAGCATTGCCAGTTTCTCGGAGCTGCTGATGACGCGGCATGCAGGCGTACTGCCTGCGCAGGCACGTCAATGGCTCGAGCACATCGCGAACTCATCCGAGCGATTGCAGGTGATGGTGAAGAGTCTCCTGCAGTACGCGAGCGTCGAGGTGAAAGCGGAACCCTTCGAGCCGGTTTCGATGGGACAGGTGTTGCAGCAGGCGCTGGATGTCCTGGAGATCTCGCTGAAAGAAGCCGGTGCCCGCGTTGAATTCGATACCCTGCCCGTGGTGATGGGCGATCCGACGCAGCTCGCCGAGGTCTGGCGCAATCTCATCGGCAACGCGGTGAAGTATCGAGGGCCCGATCCGCCGGTGATCGGCATCTCGGCAACCACGAATGACGAGGGCAGCTGGACGTTCTGTGTCACGGACAACGGCATCGGCATCGAGGCGCGTCACTGCGAACGGATCTTCGAGATATTCGAGCGCCTGCACGATTCGGCAAGCTATCCTGGCGCCGGTATCGGCCTCGCCATCTGTCGCCGTGTCATCGAACGTCACGGTGGACGCATCTGGGTCGAGTCCCGACCCGGTCACGGGAGCCGGTTCTGCTTCACCCTGCCCATGTCGTCCATGTCACCGGATCAGTTCGAGGTTGACCGCCATGCGTAAAGCCCGGGCCGTGATCCTTCTCGCCGAAGACAACGACTCCGACATCGAACTCACGCAACTGTCGATCCAGCAGTCCGGACTCGATGTCGACGTCCATGTCGTGCGCGATGGAGAACAATGCATCGCGTTTCTGCGGCGGCAAGCACCGTACGCCGATGCACCCGCACCGCAGCTCATCCTTCTGGACCTCCACATGCCGCGCATGAGCGGCATGGAGGTCCTGGATGAAATCAATGCCTGCCCGGAATTGTGGATATACCCCGTCGTTGTCCTGACCACTTCGGACGACAAGACGGATATCGGCGAGGCGTACCGGCGCCGTTGCTGCGGCTACATCGTCAAGCCGATCGGATTTGCTGCCTTCGCCTCCGCCATGCACGGGCTGCTTTCCTATTGGCTGTCCCTGGTCGCGCTGCCGGGTCGATGAATATCTCTCTCACGCAGTCATCACGAACTTCCGCCAGCTGCCAAGCGCGGTGATTTCCCGCGCGCCTTCCACCGCCCACGACTCGCAGAGGAAGCCGGGACACATCGAGCCGTCTTGCAGTTCGACCTTGCCGATCCCCAGCGGCGCGGGGATGCCGGCGACGAACGAACCGAAATGTTTCTGCGGCACCGCCCAGATCTCGACATCGATCGCACTGCCTCCCTGCGCAACCCGGAGCAGGCCCGGCCGTTTCGGCGGTCCGCCGGGCAAGGCATAGAAGCGATAGGCCGCTGCGGTGCGCGTCGTGCGCAACAGGAATGCGCGACGTTCCGTGAGCTGGTGATTCAACGGCAGACCGGCCATGTGTGCGCCGCAGACGGCGACGGGGATGTAGCCCGGCGGTGCGTTGTCGCTGACAGGAATGCCCGCAGGTACGGGTTCGCTCGAAACGCCGAGCGATGACGTCGACGCATGGTGAAACCGCGAGCCCAGTTCGGCGAGCGAACGATCGCAGCCCGCGGGCGCGATGAACGTCACGCCGAACGGCAGCCCATCTGCACGGAATCCCGCCGGCACGGCAATCGCGGACAGGTCCAGCAGGTTGACGAAGTTCGTGTAGCGGCCGAGGTTCGAATTGAGCCGGATCGGATCGGCCAGCAGTTCGTCGATCCGGTAGATCGTGCCGGCACTCGGC
>CAZBKC010000067.1:0-11092 GCA_964492345.1 uncultured Steroidobacter sp.
GTCGGGGGTCCGTTCGAACGGCTCCGCCGCAAGGCATTTCACGGATTGCTGGCGATGGTCACACGCCTCAAGTTCAGCGATCTCGGCTGCAGCGCGCGTGCGATGAAGCGCAAGGTGCTCGAAGAGATCTCGCTTTACGGCGACCAGCATCGCTTCCTTGCCGTCCTGGCCGATCGCCAGGGCTTCAAGGTGGCCGAAGTCGATGTGAAGCAGTCCGAGCAGGATCGCTTCTCGGGCACCTACGGCCCGAGCACCTATGCTCGTGGATTCCTCGACATCTTTACGGTGTTCTTCCTGGTCCGCTTCACCAAGAAGCCATTGCGCTTCTTTGGCATGATTGGCGTGACGACATTCCTGATCGGCCTGGTGTGCCTTACCTACGTCGTGATCGAACGGCTTGGGTTTGGCCGCCCTCTCGCCGACCGGCCGGCACTGCTGCTCACTTCGCTGCTTATCGTGCTCGGGCTTCAGCTGTTTGCCCTGGGTCTGCTTGGTGAACTGATCATCTTTACCCATGCACGTGGCTTGAAGGACTATCAGGTTGACCGGGTGATCCAGTTCAACGGCCCCTCGGCTACAACCCTGGCAGGCGCCACCAGCGAACCTGCAGAGCGACTGGCCGCACGGTAGCATCAGGCATGCCGCCGACTGGCCACGCCGGCATGTCGCCCAGCAGCAACAGTGATGGCAGCGGCCCGGCCTATTACACCCTGCTCGTATTGACCGTCGTTGCCGTTGTCGCGGGCACCATCGCACGATTCAAGGGCCTCGGGCTCGCTCCATTCGCCGTCGACGAGTACTACATTGCCCGCTCGGTCGAGTTCGTGCTTGCACACGGGCTTCCTCAGTACGACTGCGGCGGGCTCTACACGCGCGGCATCATCCTCCAGTATCTGACCGCCGGCCTGCGGCTGCTGGGCCTCGAAGCGGAGCTGGCCCCGCGCGTCGTCGCTGCTGTCAGCAGCCTGGTTGCGCTGCCCGCTGCGTTCCTGATCGCACGACGCATGCTGGACAGAAACGGCGCGTTGATCGTGGTGATCATCCTGTCTCTGTCGGTGTGGGACATCAGCATGGCGCGCTTCGCGCGCATGTACGCCCCGTTTCATGCGCTCTTCCTCTGGCACATGGTGTTCGTACTGCGCTACACGGTGGATCGCGACACGCGCGCACTGCTGCCCATGCTGATCTGCACGGTGCTCGGCCCCTTCACGTGGGAAGGCGGTGTATTCCTGGCCTTGGCGAATTTCATTCCGCCCATCCTTTTCCACCGCAATGGACAGCTACGCCGTGAGGATTGGGGATACCTCGCGGTGGCGGCAATACTGCTGGCCTTCAGTTACTGGTTCGCCACCGCGAACCTGCGCATTCTTCCTGGCTCATGGCCACCCGGCTATTCACCGTCGATGATCGAGTCCTCGATGAGTTCGCTCGATGCGATCGAGTACATCGGCCCACGGTTCAGCCTGCTCTGGATGGTCACAGGCCTGATTGCACTTGCAGCAATTGCCTTCAGCACGCGCTGGATAGCGTCTTTCCGCCCACGCTGGCTGACCGTGGCGGGTTTGCTTGCCGCCCTGCTCACCGCTGCCGCTCATCAGTTCATCCTGACTGCTGCCGCGCTCCTCCTTCTACCTTTGGTGAAACTCATCGACTGGCGCGAATACCTCCAGCGGCAGGCGCTGCCGTACCACGCATCGATCAGCCTGTTCGTGATCGGCTGGCTGGTTTACGGTGCCCTCACGTTCGATTGGGCCGGTCAGGGCGTCGGACTACGCAGCCTGGCACGCATGGTGTACCCCTACCTGCAACTTCCCGATGTGCTGGCGGAAGTGGTACGTCCGTGGAGCCAGGCCGTGCCCGTCCTCGGTATTGTGATGCTCTTCGTATTGTTTGCCGCCGTGGTGCGCCTGACCCTGCGACCGGATGAGCCCATCACGACGGAACGCGTCATCTTGGTCACAATCGTGTGCATGACGCTCGTCGCCGCCGCCAGCAACCCGCCGCGCCATGAGACACGTTACGTTTTTTTCGTGTACGCGCTTGCCATCATCATTGCGGTGAAAATGGCTGAGCGACTTTCCGGCGTACTGCGCAACCGGTCTCCCGCCACAAGCGCATGGTTGACACCTCTCATCGCACTAGGTGTCTTCGCGGCAACCGAGGATTTTCAGCCGCGCTACCTCGCGCGTATCGACAGCCACGCCGCGATCTTCGGCGAGGGTATGAATCCGCATTTCGCCGAGCATCTGGTCAGTCGTGAAGACTCGCGTGCGATAGCGTCCTGGCTGCGGCAGAACGTCGGCAACGGTGACATCGTGATCAACAGTTACCAGAGCTTCGATCACTATTACGCGAGCATCGACTACTTCTATATGGATCAGCGAGACGCACGCTTTCCGGGCTGGGCCTGCGATGCCGGACGAATCGAGCGCTGGCGCGGTCTGCCGCTGCTGTACACCGACCGGGCGCTGGAAGAGGCGATTCTCAGTGGCCGTCACGCTTACATCATCAACTGGAAAAATCACTTGGAGCGTCTGCTACCCCGTTTGGCGCATCTCCACCCAGAGATCATTCTGACAAGAGGAAGCGTGGCGGTCGCCAAACTCTCAGCGACTACTGACGACTGATAGTGAGCCAATATCCACTCACCCAGGGCACAACGTACGTACCAACAGCAACCCTGCGCGCCACGCCGGCGGCCACTTGGCGACTAGATCCAGTATGTCTCATCCCTACAGTAAGAAGAGCGCTCGGCGTTCCATAGCTAACACGGTCATCTATCGTGTTCTCTCGCAGGTAGCCACCCTGCTTGGCTATGTCGTGATGGTCCGAGGAATGACCGAGCACGACTTCGGTGTATTCAACATTCTGTATTCCATTGTCCCTGTAGTCAGCACTGTGGCCTCCCTGGGGCTGGAACAGACACTGCGCCGCTACCAGCCGGAATACTTGCGGAGTGGACAAACCAACGCCGCTGAGTGGCTAGTTCGACTCGTTGGATCGACACGATTCGGAGTCAACGTGTTGGTGCTGGGTGTGATGCTAATGCTGTGGAACCACATCGCGCCTATCTTTCAGATCGGACCCTATCGCGGACAGTTCGTAGTCTTCTGTGTCCTGATCTTGCTGCACTTCCAGGCGAGAATCCTCTCCATTTCGCTTGACGCTCACATGCTGCACAAATACAGCGTCGGCACGACAGCCATCCTCTCATGGGTAAAGCTGATTGCATACTCAGGCCTTACTTATGCGCACCATCTGACACTCACTAATGCGATCCTGTCGGATGTGGCTGCATATGCATGCGCATACGTCTTCTTGCTTTATGCGCACCGACGGTACTGCCTTACCCGCAACACGAGTCCGTATAAGCCTTCCCGGGAAGAGGGCACAAGACTACGTCGCTACGCCTTCTACAATAACTTCAATGATGCTGGCACTGTCTTCCTGAATTCTCAGACCGACAACTTTTTCATTGCAGCGCTAGTGAACTCCCATGCAGTCGGTGCCTACTCCTTTTACACCCGAACGTTCCTGCTGATCACCAACACGTTGCCGCAACGCCTGTTCGGCAATGTGATCCAGCCAATGTTTTTCTCCGTTTCCCGAGACGAATCCACTGTCAAGATTCCCAAGTACTTCACATTCCTCACCAACACCACCTTGGTCGTCTATGCACCCATTGCGGCATTTATCTGCGTTTATGGGCGTGAAATCGTGCAGGTATTGTTTGGTGGAAAGTTCATTGAAGAGGTGGTTCTGTGGCCCATCATTCTCCTCTTCGGCACAGCCCAGGTTCTGGAGCGATCAGTCACACTGGTCGCACAATTCAGCGAACGCCCAGCCGTGTTGCTGTGGAGCAAGATCTTTGTGGTGTACAACATCGTCTCGATGCTGACACTGATTCCGATGTTTGGGATAGTAGGAGCTGCAGTATCCAGCGGAAGCTCGGTCCTGTTCAAGAATCTCTTTGTCTGGTGGTGCGTACGCTCGCACGCAAAGTGGCTGAATTTTGGCCGCGCCGCGTGCTCTACACTGGTCGTGTGGGGGGCTTACTATGCGCTCGGATCTTTTCTCAAAGGCATCCTTCAGATACCGCACATAGCTCACATGATCATCGGGGGCTTCGTGGCGCTGGTGTTCTTTCTTGTATATGTGCGCAGCCCTGTCCTGAGCCTGGGTGATCGTGACCTGATTGGATCAATTGCCCGACAGCGGGAGCATCGGCTGCTAGAAGTTTTCGGAATCATAAAAAAAGCGTCTCCGAGCACTTCAGGATAGGGGGTTAGGCGTTTCGATCACTGAACATCGGGTCAGTTTCGATTTCGGCAGGCGTTTGTTGCAGCGAGACTTTTCTCGAACAACGTAAGCGACAGAATCTGTAACAGCGTATGCAGGCATCTGGATCAAGCCTTCGGGAATTCGAATCCATGATCATGTACCCTAAGCGCTCGACACTGGCCGCAGGCGAAGATATCCGCCCTCCAAGCTCGGCAATATCAACAGCTTAAGCGTTCGGTGCGAGCCCACTGCGACCCAGCTTCAGTCGGCCACCTTTCATGCAATTTACCATTTTGCTGCTGATCGTAAGCAGTGTCACCTTTGAGTTTCTTAAGAAGGGCGGGATCCTGCCCGGCCCCGTCAACTTCATTCCAGAGGTCATTGGCGCGGTCGCTCTCCTCTATGTTGTAGCAGTAGGCGTGCGCACCCGATTCAGTGCGGTACCCGTCTCCTTCTGGATTACCTTTTTCTCGATCGCTGTCGTAATGGCTATCGGTGTTTTGCTCAACGGCGTCGAACCTGGTCCACTGTTCGCCGGCATACGTACGTATCTGCGAGCGATCCCGCTGTTTCTTCTCCCTGCGGTGTATGTTTTCAGCGAGCGAAAGCTAACCATCCAGCTGAAGATCCTGCTACTGCTGTGTCTGATACAGCTACCGATTGCGATCTATCAGAACGAGCAAAGACACGCTTTCGACGATGGTGACGACGTTGTCGGCACTCTGGTGAGTTCGTCCGTTCTCTCACTCTTTCTAATGTGCGCAGCATGCATCCTGACTGGGATGTACCTGAAAAAGCGCCTGTCGCTAGTTGGCTACATTCTTCTTATGTTCCTGATACTCGCACCCTCCCTTCTGAACGAGACAAAGGGAACGCTGATTCTGCTGCCTGCAGGTCTTCTTACGACATTCATTATGGGTTCGCCGCCCGGCAAACGCTTGCGCAACGGCTCGTTTGCTATTCTGTTGCTCTCAAGCTTCATGGCGCTATTCGTGTATTTCTATGACACCATGTTTTACAACCCTGCGGATCCGTACTCCTACAAGCTGGTTGATTTCTTTACTGGAGATACCGTCGACCGCTACGTGAGTAGGGGAACAGGCTTCGGCGCAAAGAAAACCAATATAGGGCGCGGTGATGCACTGAGGGTCGCATATCGATATACATCCCGCGACCCGATCACGCTTGCCTTTGGGCTCGGAATCGGCAATGCCGCAGAGTCTTCACTGGGGCCTCAATTTCAAGGCGCCTACGGCAAGCTGTTTTCCAGATTTCTTCAATACTCGGCCATTCGGTTGATATTGGAAGTGGGTCTAATTGGGTTGGCTCTGATTGTGCTTCTCATGGCGCTTGTCTTCCAGCACGTCCGAGCTGTTGCACACCGAGACGCCGGATGGATGGGAGCCTTCGCGACAGGCTGGCTCGGTGTCACAGTCATTCAGACGGTGGCCCTGTTTTACAAGGATCTGATAACGGTGCCGGCCCACTCATTCCTATTCTGGTTTTATTCCGGAGTCGTTGTTGCATATGGCATGCAACAACGTTCCTTGGTCACAAGTTTAGCCACTGATACCTCAGTCGACAGCGGCGAAGCAACAAGTTTGCTCAACCCCGTGGCTCCGCTTGAGCAGCCTGCATCACCACGAGTTGGAAGAAGTTGAAATTCTGGATACTGAATCGACTGCGCGCTATGAGCGCAGCAGAGATAGCACACCGAACGAAGACCGCACTTGTCACCCGCCTCGAACGCACTGGCGTGGGACTCGCACGCCCACGTAGCCCATCCGGAAGTTGTGGCCGCCCGTGGATAAGGTCACTGCCGCAGCCATCCGCGGATGCCCCCCTGTATTGCGCGGAAGCTGATCGCATCATAAGCGGTCGATTCCGCATCTTTTCCATCCCAAGCGCAGAGTGCGGCTTCCCCCCCAAGTGGAATCGCGATCCAAAAACCGGAATCACCGCCCCCATGGGCTTCGGAAAAAGCATCAACTACCGAAGGGAGGAACTGGTCGGCGACATCAAATATCTCTGGGAGCCCAATCGTCATTTGGAGTTGGTAACTCTGGCACAGGCGTGGCACCTGACCAATCGCCCTGACTACCTCGTCGCAAGCCGGACCATGCTTGAGTCATGGTTCGATCAATGCCCATATCCGCAAGGGGTAAACTGGACCAGCAGTCTTGAAGTTGGAATACGCTTGCTCAACTGGGCGGTCAGTTGGCATCTGCTCGGCGGTGAAGAATCTCCGATATTCGAGACGAATGCTGGAGAAAGGTTCAAACGTCGATGGCTCGACTCTGTCTATCAACATTGTCACTTCATCAGTAATCATCAATCGCTTCATTCCTCTGCCAACAATCATTTGCTGGGCGAACATCTCGGTCTGTTCGTGGGTGCCCTAACCTGGCCTTTATGGCGGAAATCCAAGAACTGGGCCGAGAAGGCTCATAGTGAATTCGAAGCAGAGGCCCTGCTTCAGAATTACGAGGACGGCGTCAACAAAGAACAGGGCATTTGGTACCACCATGAAGTGGCCGACATGATGTTGCTTGCGCTGCTGTTCGGACGCGAAAACGGATACGCATTCGGGGACGACTATCTGCGTCGCTGGGAGACAATGCTCGATTTCATTGCCAGCCTCATGGATGTCGCCGGCAACGTTCCGTCGATAGGGGATGCCGACGATGCCGTCATGGTCAGATTCGACCCCACTGACGATTTCCACGCCTATCGTTCGCTACTCGCCACAGGCGCCGTGCTATGCAATCGTCCGGACTTCAAGGCTAAGGCGCTCTTCTTCGATCACAAGAGCCGTTGGCTCTTGGGGGACTTGGCAGTAGGCATTTTCGACTCGCTGCCAGCGCAAAATTGCCCCCCACGACGCAGCTTTCCTGAAGGCGGCTATTACATCCTCGGAAGCGACTTCGACACTCCGGACGAAGTACGCATCGTCGCAGATGCCGGCCCTCTTGGTTATCTATCGATTGCAGCGCACGGCCACGCAGATGCACTCTCGTTCTCGCTCTCTGTACACGGACAGCCCCTGTTGATAGACCCCGGGACCTATGCGTATCACACGAATAAGAAATGGCGCGACTATTTCCGGGGAACGTCTGCGCACAATACGGTCCGCGTCGATGAACAAGATCAATCATTGGCTGGTGGGAATTTCCTATGGCTGAAGCATGCCAAAGCTACGTGCGAAAACTTCTCGATCGGAGAAGTGGACGACTTCGTAGCAAACCACACCGGCTACCTGCGGTTGCCCGATCCTGTCTTGCATAGGCGACGACTAAAATACACGGCAGTCGAGAACCACCTATCTGTAGAGGACACCATGGAATGCCGCGATACTCATCGCATCGAAATATTCTGGCACTTTGATCCAACGTGTGGCGTTGAACTGGTAAGCGCTTCAGTACGAGTCACATCTTCCACATGTGCACTGTTTCTGAAATGGCCAGCCGGATTCAGGGGCGAGATCTTCTGTGCCAGTGAAATCCCTGCTTTAGGGTGGATCTCGAAGGGCTTCGACAGAAAATCCGCATGCAACACGCTGCGAATAACGGGCGAAATTCATGGGAATTGGCGAGGCGTTACGGAAATCCATTGGTCGAAAGCGTGAAGACCGCCTTCCCACAACGAAAAAGTGATGCAAGCTGAGCTGTCGATAGCGGCCTCGCATCTCGACCAGCGCAGACACAATACTGGCCAGTGCGGTCGACCCGCCTACTGTCTCTACCCCGCAACAATTGCGTGCGCGAATGGTCCCCAAATACTCTTGGGGCCACGAGCAAATCCGTCGCGAGGAGATTCGACAGTGTTTGAAAAGTTCCCGGACGTGAGATCCAGCGCGGGCCTGATGCTGCTCCTTGTTTTTTCGACACCCAGTTACTCAGCGCAATTGGTTTTCGACCAAGGTTTTGAGGAACCCACTGTATTGCCTGCGGCCGGAGTGTCGAGTTCACTGTGGACATTCAGTACCGATGGCGCTGGCAAACTTACGATCACGAGCACGCTGTCTCGCGAAGGTGGGCGGTCTTTGATGACTGAAATCATCAAGAAGGGCACGACAAATTTTCGGCAAGAATTGCGTATCCGTGTGCCCGCCGACACGACGCCAATGAAAGGCTCTCCACCGCAGTGGCTCGGAGTCTCGATCTACGTTCCGAAAGAATCTTCACTGGTGGACGATTCTCTGGTCGTGCAGTGGCATGGCAAGAATGATGATGCTCGGAATTCCTCACCAGCCGTCGGGCTGCGAATCAGGAATGGCAAATGGCTCATGACCCGCGAAGTAGGGACACATACTGGCGCCGACCTGGGCACGGTCGAGACCGAGAAATGGACTGATTGGGTGTTCAAAGTCGTATGGCGCACCGACACTACCGGCACGCTTCAAATGTGGAAGAACGGCGCCGAAGTTCTCAACTGGAAGAACCTCCAGACAGGTGCTGATATTGACGAGTATTGCCCATACATCAAACTGGGTCGGTACAGCAGTTCATTCAAATACAGCGGAGTCGAAGGTGTAATGCACCGCACGTATCACGATTCAGTGCGAGTTGGGTTTGGCAGCTCGGTCGTCTACGCGGACGTTGCACCGAGGGGTAAGGGGAGTATTGCCCCACTCGCCCCGGTGCTGGATGTTGAGTGAAAGAACTCAGCTCGCTGCGTAAGTTCTCCCGTCAAGCAGGTATACCCGCAACTCGGTAGGGCTGCGGCAAGCCACGATGGCCACTCCCAATTGGCCATGCCTACCTTTTGATGCAGTATCCCTCTGGTAAGCAGTATTCCTCTGGTAAGGAAGCCGCAGATGTCGCTGTTCGGTCGTGCCAAGAATCGCATGATGCGAGTGTCGCGGGAACGCAAGCTGGAGCATTTCTATCGCCAGTTTTGCAGAGGAATGACGGTGCTCGATGTGGGTGTTGCGGCCGAGAGCGCAAAGAGTCTGCCAGCGCAGAATTATTTCCTGAAGAACTTCCGCTTTGATCTACAGTACTACACGGGCTTAGGGATTCAGGACCTTTCTACTACTCAATCAAAGTATCCGGGTGCACGTCTCGTAAGGTATTCCGGCGGGAAGTTTCCATTCGCGGATCGCGAGTTTGACTGGGTTTTCAGCAACGCAGTGATCGAGCACGTCGGTGACGAGCAGGCCCAGCTTCAATTTCTGAATGAAATGATGCGCGTTGCCAGGAACGTCTTCTTTACGACTCCAAACAAGTATTTCCCTGTCGAGTCACACACGAATGTCTTGTTCCTGCATTGGAACAAGCGCTTGTTCTATTCCTGGTGCAGGGCAGTCAAACACCCTGTGCGTCCGGAAGACTTGTCTCTGCTTTCATCCGGACGTTTGAAGCAGCTGCTCGATATATCAAGCGCCTCACGCTATGAGATTCGCAACAACCGGGTATTAGGACTTCCGATGACCTTCACCGTCATCTGCGAAGGGCGCTTCCAGGAAGGAGCAGTCGCGTCGGCCTTGTCGCAGTCCAACGCGCGAGATGAGACAGCGCCCACATCACCCGACGATGAGGCCGTCCTTGGCCCGTCAAGGGGAGACCGAGGACAACTCTAACGCGGCGCGACAGCTTCGTAGCTGCCCTCTGGCCCTGCGACACGAATCGCGTCGTGATAGACGACTTTCACAGTCCCCGGAGAAGGGGTCTGCTTAGTCTGGAACTTGCAGTCGCCGCTGCAGTACATACCACCCTTGATGTAGGGCGGACCGCGGTCGTTGTAGCCTGTTCTGACTTTCTGTTTGTCCAGAACCAATTGTGGGTTGGTACATGAACCCTTACCCGCCGACGCACAGTGCCAGACCTGGACGAGACCATCCGGCGTGTCACGGTAGTCCCACCGCACCCGGACCACGAAGTCATGCCACTCGTCGTAACTCAGATCCGCGATATCTTGCGTGTTGAAACATTTCACCGTCTCTTCATCCAGGGTTGGATTCTTGGCGTTCGAGTTACAGCGCAGCCGAAACTTTCCGGTAGCGAACGATGTCTCGATCGCCATCGGTGGATTCATTTCAGTGTCATTCTCGTCAAACTTGTTATTGAACGTGCCATAGCCGTGCCAGGCGAAAACAATGAAGTTTGCAAGATCTTGTTTCGGAATGTATACCGAAAACCCGTACCAATAGTCCTGAAAGAACTTGCCGAGGTTCGACGAATTGAAACTGTCGTAGTTCAGTACCTTAAAATTACTGTCGCAACGATAGTCTTTCAGTGAGTTCCAAGTTAGCTGGCATTTACGTGCCAATTTGCCTTCCCTGACTGGCGAAGTCACATAGCTTCGCGACGCAGCACCATTGTTCAGTGGCTTGTACAAGCCACTTGGTTCGCCATTCTCGAAGCCATCGTCGAAGAGCAATGCCGTCATTGCTGACGCAGGCGGATTCCCGTCGATGGCTAACTGCAGAGGAGCCTTTGGCACCGGCGCAGCGTTCACGGACAGTGCAATCAGCGTAACCGCGACAGCGGACAACAAGACATGTTTCGACAGACGGCTCATCATGGACTCACCCTACGCGTGGTGTTGCTACTACCCCGTATTACTACCGAGTACTGCTCCGAAGAAAAGACGCCGATAGATGACGACCTGCTGAGACAAAGCATTATCTGCTTCGGCGTCTCCTCCCGGAGACATTCGCCAAATGACGATGAGTAACTGACACTTTACGTGAGCTCCCTCCGAATACGTCGTAAATAACCCATTCGTATGCCAAATCTGTGATGCACTCGTGAGCGGAACGTGTCAATGACAGTGAGACACATTTGTTCACGAGTTTAGTGAGCAATTG
>CAZBKC010000068.1:0-1726 GCA_964492345.1 uncultured Steroidobacter sp.
CCGCAACGCGGATCACGGCGGCCGCGATGTTCATCTTCATGCTGCTCCAGCCGGAGGACACGATGATCGTCGGGCCGGTCATCGCACCGCTCGGGGCGCGCAAGCGCAAGGCGGCCGGCGCGAAGCCGTCTGCCGCCGAATAGCGCCTGCGCATCAGGAACCCGATCGCGGCAAGGCCGTCGGGCCTTGTCGCCGCCCTTTCAACGAAGCCCGGTCGCGGCGCGACGCAGGCTCTTGCCGCGCGGCGTGTCCTGCTGCGAGTAGTAGACGAAAGCGCCTTGCAGGGTAAGCATCCATTCGGGCTCGGTGCGGATCGCGGCGACGCCGGGTTCGCTGACTTGACGAAGCAGAGGGGCTGCGGGGTCGATCGATGTGACCCAGATCTGCGAGGCAGGATCCATCAGCTCGTTGCCTACCTGCAATGCGACGTAGGAACGACCCCTGTACACGATCGGTTCGGGAGAGAAGATCGAAGTCAGACCCGAGAATGATGGGGCATCGATGGTGTTGACCAGCGTCCATGTCTCGCCCAGTTGCCGGTACACACGCAAGCAGCATCCGTCGACGACGGTCGTCAAGACAAGATCGCCACCGAATTCAGGCGCCGACCAGATCCAGACCTCGGATTTGTTCCCGGCGTCGCTCGTCAACTGCTCCATCGTCTTCGTATCGATCCAATAGCGCGCCGCCTGCGACACGCCCTTGCTGTCGGTCATCACGAGGGAAATCGCACGCTGGCCGGCTATCCAGCGTGGTGCGTTGCCGGTCGAGCGGTTGAATGCACCAGGGTAGATGGTTTCCGTTGGTTCCGTGCTTTCGCGCCAGAACGATCGGAGTGCGCCGGACGGCATCCGCCGCAAGTACATCAGGCGCGCCTGAGGATCGGTATCGTTGGTCGACACGAGGATGGTTGCGCGATCTTCGCCGTTGGCAAGAAGCTCGGTCTGCCAGCCGCCGCCATTCGCCCATGCGCGAGCGAGCGAAGGCGTCACCCCGTCGCTCAGGAACTTGACGAAGTAAATCTCGAGTCCTTCTTGGCTGCGTCCCCACTCGGGGCCGTTGTAGCCGGCGACGTTGCCCGGGAAGCCCCAGCTTCCCTGATCGAGGATGCGTCCCGCACAGCCGGCCGGGCCGACCATGCCGTCGCTCTTGATTGAAGTCACGCGCAGCCTCGCGCGCGCGTCCATGAACGTCATCAGCTGGCTTCTGGAATCGAACTCGGGGTCGAGTACCTGGGCGCTTGCCGGGCAGACCTGGATGTCATTCGGAACAAACGCTGCAGGTGCTGCAACGCCGGAAATGTGGGCCGCCAGCGTGATAGCGCCAACCAGAGATGAAACCAAGCTGAGCTTGTGCACCGCCTTCTCCACGTCACGACCCCCGAGCAGGGCCTGGCTCATTCTGACACGTGACTGCGGCGATCTGGCTCGTGTGGCCCCTCGTTCAAGGGGCCCTATTGAAAGCAGAGATACCCCCAGATGCTGTCGAAGACCGGCTGCCCGTTCGCGTCAAGCGGCGTGACATTGTCCATGACGGTCACGCCGTGATACGGCGACGCGGCCGGCCCGTTGTCCGCTGGTGTGGCTTCGGTCGTCAGCATATGGACCGCTCCCACGGCAGCGACGCCCGAGTCTGCGGACCGGGCGGCGCCGAATGGCTTCGCCGCACCGTTCTGGGACTTTCTCGAACCAGAACTGGGTTCCGGTGGCTTCTACCTCGTCGACGG
>CAZBKC010000068.1:1736-3145 GCA_964492345.1 uncultured Steroidobacter sp.
AGCCCCATCTGGTCCCAGATGAGCGAGAGCTGGCTGTAGGGCACCAGGGGATCGTCCAGATGCGTGAAGCCAAACTGTCGCTCGGTCGAGGTCGCGTCCGGTTTGCTGGTCCATGTCGCGGGTGCGTCGAAGTACAGGCTGAAGTCAGCCGGCGAAGCGAAGTAGCAGGCCCGGTTCGCAGCGTAGAGCTTCGTCATGACCCCCGCGTGTCCGCCGCCTTGCGAGTGCCCGCCGATGTTGACTTTGGACCAATCGATCACATCTCCGGCTAGATACTGTCCCCAACCTTCATCGGGAAAGTTCTGTTGCAGATAGGCAATTGCCTTGGTCAGCCGGGTGACGATCGAATTGGGTCCATTCACGTCGACGAGCCGACTGTCGTCGGCCCCGGTAATGACTTCGCGCCGAACATTCCAATAGCAATCCGGATCATCGTCGTTGGCGCACAGCACGCCGACGGCTTCTCCGTTCGGATAGTTGAGTCCGATCGTGTGATAGCCGCGCTTGGCGCCGGCCCTGAGGATCAGCCGGAAATGGTCGGGCGTGCCCTCAGTGCCCGGCAGGAAGACGAACAATGTGTGGGCAGCGGCCACCTCGGTCGACGGGGTGATCGCGATGTGAGGATCGGTCGCCGTGTCGACCCGGGGATCGATGACGGCAGGCGAAATCTCCCGCTCGACAGACCCTGTCGGCGGCGGCGAGGACGTGGTGGTGCCCCCACCGCCGCAACCGGCCAGGACCAGCATGAGAGCAAATATCAGTGAGCGCATGGCTGCTGTTCCTTGGAATGCGGATGGGTCGCCAACGGGTCAGAGGCTAGGAGCAAAAGGGCAAGTCGAACCGCTTCGGATCGTCGTAAGCGCGAAAGTCGCGACCGCAAACCGAGGCGCCATCGTCACAGCAAAGCGAGGCGAGCGGAATCGGCGCGCTACGCGCAGTGATGTCGGAACCGTCCTACAGCGGGTCTTGGCAGATCGCAACGATACGCCGTCGACAAGGAGCGTGCCTGTGAGGCTCGTCTGAACGTCTGGAGCAGAATCTGCCTCTTGACTTGTTCGGTCCCTTGGAGGGTGGAGAAGAATCCTCATGAAAAGGAAGATCAGCGTACGGATTGCGATTGTCCTGCTTGCGCTGGCGGCGACTGTGGTCAGCACGCTGAGCCCGGCCCAAGAAGGATCGCTTCGTGAGCGCATCCGGGAGTGGCGGGCGCAGCGACAAGCCGGGCACGCTCCACCGTCAGGTCGATAACCCCGTCCTCGCCGCCGCGACCGGAAGCGACAGTGCGCAAGTGCGCCGTGTAGAGCTGGACGCTTTCGGCAAGGAGGTAGCGTCCCCGCGCCGACTTCTTGACGATTCCGCGATCATGCAGTTCGCGGACGGATCGATCCGAGATTCCAAAGAGATCGGCT